>JAKAXN010000400.1 GCA_021816565.1 Actinomycetes bacterium | reverse complement strand
CCAGCACCGGCCGGTCGGCCCGGGCCCGGCCGGGCATCAGTACGGATCCCGCCGGAACACCACGGCGGGGACGGTCTGGAGGAGGATCCTCAGGTCCAGCCCCAGGCTGCGGGTGGCCACGTAGGAGCAGTCCAGGTCGATCATGTCGTCGTAGGGGAGGGCGTTGGCCCCCTTCACCTGCCACAGCCCGGTGATCCCCGGGGGCACCTGGTGGCGGATCCCGGCGAAGACGTCGGCGTCGTCGAAGACCGTCGGCAGCGGGCGGGGCCCGACCAGGCTCATCTGCCCCCGCATGACGTTCAGCAGCTGTGGCAGCTCGTCGAGGGAGAACCGCCGGATCACTGCGCCCACCCGGGTGATGCGGGGATCGTCCTCCGCCTTGAAGAGCAGCCCGTCGGCCACGTTGCGGTCCATCACCGCCGGCTTGAGGGCCTCGGCGTCGCGGACCATCGAGCGGAACTTGTAGATGGTGAACTGGCGGTTGCCCCGGCCGGTGCGGGCCTGGCGGAACACCACCGGTCCGGGGTCACCCAGCCGCACGGCCAGAGCGGTGAGCAGGAGCACCGGGCTGAGCACGCTGAGCAGCGCGCCGGCCGCCAGCAGGTCGAAGACCCGCTTGCAGCGGTCCGTGCCCCAGGACGGGCGGCTCAGGCAGGTGACCGCCACGTCACCGACCCGGGTGGAGGCCCCGCCGGACAGGGGCACCGGGTGGATGACCGTCACATCCACCGCCTGGGGGGCGTAGCGGATCACGTCGCGGGCCACGCCGTCGTGGGCCGCGTCACCGGCGGTGCACACGACGTGCCCGACGGCGTGGTCGGCCAGGAGCGCCTCGATCAGGGCCTGGGACCGGGCCGGGCTGGACGGCCGGCCGGTGGCCACCTGGGTGCGGACGCAGACCAGGCCGGCCTCGGGGTTCAGGGAGATCCGGCGCTCGGCTTCGGAAACCTGATCGGCGGAGCCGATCACCAGCGTGCGGGTGAGCCCGAGGCCCCGCCTGCGGGCCGATCCGACCAGCACCCAGACCATCCCGTGCAGCAGGGTGAGAGCCGATCCGGCGAGCAGTGCCGTCACCGCTGCGGGGCGGCCCCCCATCCCGCCGGCGGTGCCGAGGGCGGCGGCGCCCAGCGCCACGGTGGGGGCCAGCCTCTGGGCGTACCACGACACCCCCTGGGCCTGGACCGGGGAACGGCGCTTCCAGAGCCCGAACGCCAGTCCGCCGACCAGGAAGGCCGCGCCCAGCACCGCGGCCGCCCGGAGGGACCCGGCCATCACCACGGGCCCGGCGGCAGCCGGGATCACGTCGGCGGCCACCGGCAGCGGCCGGCGGAGTGAGCGCTGGTAGCCGTCGGCGGCCCGGAGCCATCTGGGGGTGGCGGCCGGGGGGGTGTCGAGGGCCCGCAGCCCGGCGAATCCGGTGGCGGAGGCGGCCGGGTCGAGCGCCGCCACCGCCCCGAGCGGGGAGGTCCCGGCCCCGGCCAGGGCCGGACCGGTCGCATCCGCCACGGTCTTGCCGGGGACTCCGGCCGGATCCGCCACCAGGCCGACCCGGGCCGCGTCGGTCGCCATCCTCGGCACCCCGGCTATCGCAGCTGTGCGCCTCCGCGCACCCTCCCCAGCGAGCATCGTCTTCCTATTCGGAGCTAGCTGATCCGAGCTTGATGTACAACCCGGACATTCGGTCCACCCCGCACCCGGTGGAGTGTAACCCGGCGGTACAGAAGCGGCACCAGCCCCGTTTCTGTCGAAGTCCCTAAACCGGAAAGAACGCCACGATTCGGAATTTTCGGGCCCCGGACCAGGCGGAATCGCCGGTCAGGCCCGGTGTGACGCCCCGGTCAGGCCCGCTCGGGACGGCCCCGGCCGGGCCGCCACAGGGCTATCCGGAGACGGGCCAGGCCGGTCAGCGTGCGGGGGATCCGGCGGGAGATGGGGGAGCGGGGAGGGCGGGTGTCGGCGACCGCCACCGGTATCTCCACCACCGCCAGGCCGGCCCGCTCGGCCCGCAGTATCAGTTCCGTGTCGAAGATGTCCTGGCCGAAACGGCAGGACCCGACCAGGCCCACCAGCGGGGCCCGCCGGAGGGCCTTGAGCCCGTGGGTGTCGCTGATCTTGAGCCCGAAGCCGGCCTTCAGGACCATGGAGAAGGCCGCTGTCACCACCCGTCGGCCGGCACTGCGACGGTCCTCGGCGCCGGGGCCGCGTTTGGATCCGACCACCACCGCCACGTCTCCGGGGGAATCCATGAGCGCCACCGCCCGGTCCAGGAAGCCCAGATCCACCAGATCCACGTCGAAGTTGACGACGATGTCGCCCCGGCAGCTGAGGAAACCCTCCCGCAGGGCCCGGCCGTAGTCGGCCGGGCCCAGGCTGATCACCTTCACCGAATCGAAGTCGCGGGCCAGTCGCCGGGCCTCCTCGACGGTGGCGTCGAGCGAGCCGTTCTCGGCGATGATCACCTCGAAATCCCGGCCCCGCTCGCTCAGCCCGGCCACCACCGCCTTGACCGCCGGTTCGAGATATCCCTGCTCGTTGTGAGCCGGCATGACGACTGAGATCACCCCGGCCATCGTAGGAGAGGGTGCCCCCGACTGGCCCCCGGGCTGCGGGCCGGACAACATCTGCACCGAATGACGGCTTTCCGGGCCCGGCCCTCCCGGTGGTACTCCACGCTGCTCGTGGGGCTGTCGGCCGGGATCCTGGTGGCCCTGTCGCTGCCCCCGTTCGGGTTCTGGCCGCTGGCGTGGCTGGGCTTCGCGGTGGTCGCCACCTCGCTGGTGGGCCGGCCGTGGCGGAGCCGTGTGGTCCTCGGAGCCGGCCTCGGGCTCGGCGTGTACGTCCCCGGGCTGTACTGGGTGCACGAGTTC
The DNA here is from genome assembly GCA_021816565.1 of Actinomycetes bacterium. The sequence continues at coordinate 1,539 of JAKAXN010000400.1, read as the reverse complement.
TCCATCCCCGGCTACATCGCCCTGATCGTCGTGAGCGGCCTCTACGCCCTGGCTGCGGTGGCCCTGACCCCGGCCGGCCGGTTCCGCTACGTGGCGGTGGGCCTGCCCTGCCTGTTCGTGGTGTCGGAGTGGGCCCGCGACCGGTTCCCCCTCGGCGGGTTCCCCCTCGGCGGGGTGCCGCTGGGGCAGGCCGCCGGGCCGCTACGGCCGGTTCTGCGTCTGGGGGGCAGCCTGGGGCTGACCGGGGTGACGGTGCTCGCCGGCGTGGCCCTGGCCGCCGCGGCCCGGGCGGCCTACCGGTTCCGGAGGCGGCCCCGGCCGGCCCGGGCGGTGGTCGTGGCCACCGCCGGCCTGGTGGCGGCCTGCGCCCTGCTCCCGCTGGTCGGCGCGCTCTCGCCGTCGGGAGCCGGAGGGCATCTTCCGCCGCTCCGGGTGGCGCTGGTGCAGGGGGGAGGGCCGCGCGGCACCAGGGCCATCCACACCGACCCGCAGGTGGTGTTCGACCGCCACCTGCAGGCCAGCGTGGCCCTGCGGGCCCCGCTCGATCTGGTGGTGTGGCCGGAGGGCGTCCTCCAGAGCCACCGGAACTTCCGCACCACCGTCGACGCCGCCGACATCTCCGGGCTGGCCCGGGCGCTGCACACCACCATGCTGGTCGGTGTCGAGCAGGACGTCGGGGTCAACCACTACCTCAACGAGGTGGTGGCGTGGGGACCCGACGGCCGCATCGTCGGGCGCTACGTCAAGAACCACCTGGTGCCCTTCGGGGAGTACGTGCCGTACCGGTCGCTGGTGTCGAAGCTTTTCAACGTCGCCGACGTGCCGCTGGACGCCATACCCGGGCACGGGCCCGGTTTCCTGCGCACACCGGCCGCGCCGCTCGCCGTCATGATCTCCTACGAGGTCTTCTTCGACCAGCGGGCCCGCGGCGGGGTGCGGGCCGGGGGCCAGGTCCTGGTCGTGCCCACCAACACGGCGTCGTACCGCAGCACCCAGGTCCCCACCCAGGAGGTGGCGGCGGACCGCATGCGGGCCGTGGAGACCGGGCGGTGGCTGGTGCAGGTGACCCCGACCGGTTACGCCACGGTCGTGAGCCCCGACGGCGCGGTCCTGCGCCGCACCCGGCTGGACCAGCAGGTGGTGGTCGACGCCACCGTCGGCCGGCGCAGCGGCATGACCGTCTTCGACGACGTCGGGGACACCCCGGTGGTGGCCGTTGCCGGGCTGGGATACGCCGTGGTGGCGGCCGCGGCGCGGAGGAGGCGTCGCAGGTTCCAGCAGCATGAAGCCCCGGCCGGCGGCCCTCCGGCCGGGGACGGCCGACCACTGAGCGGGACGTTCGGCGCCCCCTCGGCTTGACCCCCCGTCGCCGGGTCGGCAAGGATTTCGGACTTATGGTCGGGACAGACCCGCTCCGGGTGGCGCTGTTGGTATACCGGGGCAATCCCCATTCCGGGGGCCAGGGGGTCTATACCCGCTACCTGGCCCGGGAACTCGTGGAGTTGGGTCATCAGGTGACGGTGTTCGCCGGCCAACCCT
>JAKAXN010000026.1 GCA_021816565.1 Actinomycetes bacterium | reverse complement strand
AGGACGGCCGGTTCCGGATCCTGGACCAGGACCTGACCGGACGCCAGGCCATCAGTGGTTGGCTGGCCACGATCCCCGGGACCATGTTCCACCACGTCACCAACGTGGTTGTCTCCAACGGCTCGCAACCGGGCACCACCCACGCCGTGTCGGACGTGATGGTGGGCGGCCGGGGCGAAAGCGGATGGGCGATCTGGATGATGGCCCGCTACCACGACACCTTCGCCGGTGAGGGCCGCGACATCCGCCTGACCCAGCGGATAGTCACCGAGCGCTGACGTCCGTGCCGGCGGCGAGCGGCGCGGCCGGCTGGCGACCACCGATGCTGGCCACCCTCCTGAAGATGCCCGACGAGGAGGCGGTCCTGCACCGGGGCGAGTGGGTGTACGAGCGCAAGCTGGACGGCCTGCGGGGCATCGCCGTACGCCAGGGGAACCGGGTGGAGCTCTGGTCGCGAAACCATCTGTCGTTCGGCTCCCGCTTCCCCGACCTGCTGGCCGCGCTGGCCCGCATACCGGTACCGGAGTTCGTGCTCGACGGGGAGATAGTGGCCTTCGCCGGCGAGCGGACCAGCTTCCAGCTCCTCCAGGGAGGGCCGACGGGTGGCGGCCAGCCGGTGTACGTGGCGTTCGACCTGATCTCGCTGCTCGGTCGCGACACCACCCCGGTGCCGCTCGACGAGCGGAGGGAGCTGCTGCGCGCCGCGCTCGGCGGGAGCGGCGGCCGGGTCCGGGTCTCGGAACAGCTGACGGGCGAGCCGGCCCAGCTGCTCGAGCTCGCCTGCCGCTCCGGCTGGGAGGGCCTGGTCGCCAAGAGGCGCTCGAGTCTCTACCGGTCCGGGCGCTCCGGCGACTGGCGGAAGCTCAAGTGCTCGGCCCGCCAGGAGCTGGTGGTGGGCGGCTGGACCGACCCCTCCGGCACCCGGACCGGCTTCGGCGCTCTGCTGGTGGGGTATCACGACGGGGACCGGTTGGTGTACGCGGGAAAGGTGGGCACCGGATTCGACGAAGCGACTCTGCGGCGACTGCATCGGCGGTTGACGGACCTGGCCACCGGGGAGACCCCCTTCACCGACGCCCCCCGTGTGCGCGACGCGCACTGGGTCCGGCCCGACCTGGTGGCAGAGGTCGAGTTCAGCGAGTGGACCCGGGACGGCCGGTTACGCCATCCCCGCTTCCTCGGCCTGCGGCCCGACAAGGACGCCCGGGACGTCCGACGCGAGGCGTGACCCGGGACCGATCGGAGGGTCGGCAGAGGTTCCGGCCGGTCGGCGGGCCGGGCCGCTAGCCTGTCGGGACGTGCGCAGGCACCGGGCGCTCCCCCCGCCCACCGAAGGACCGGCCCCGGACCGGGTCCTGATCATCTCGGCAAGCATGGGCGCCGGCCACGACGGCGCGGCCCGCACGCTCGCCGAGCAGCTGCGCGCCGGGGGCCACGTGGCCGAGGTCCGGGACTTCCTCACCAGCGGCCCGCTCCGCATCGGGTCGGCACTGCGCAGCGGCTACGAGTTCGAGCTGCGCCACGTCCCGTCGGCATACGACGCCACCTACCGGTTCTGGTACCGGGTCCCGTGGCTGTGCCCGCTCGTCGCCTGGCTGGTCACCATCATCACCCGCCGCCGGGTGTTGCGCTGGGTCCGACAGATGCAACCCAAGGTCGTGGTGTCCACCTACCCGCTGGCGACCCTCTGCCTGGGGCGGCTGCGCCGCACCGGCCGGCTGGGTATCCCGGCGGTCAACTTCATAACCGACTTCGGGGTCCACCCCCTCTGGGTGCACCGGGGCGTGGACCTCAACGTGACCATCCACGACACCCCGGCGCAGGTCGCAGAGTCGCGGACCCGTCGCCCGGCCATATCCACCGGCCCGGCCGTGTCCGACCGCTTCGATCCCGCCGGTCTGCCATCGCGCACCGAGGCCAGAAGGCGTTTCGGCATCACCGACGACCAGAGGGCGGTCCTCGTGGTGGCCGGCTCGTGGGGCGTCGGCAACGTCGGCGACACCTGGGAGGCCATCGCCGCCGACGGGCGCTTCCTGCCGGTGGTGGTGTGCGGGCGCGACGACCGCCTGCGCCGCCACGTCTCGGACCTGGCCGAGAGGGCCGGCCGGCCGTCGCTGATCCTCGGCTGGACCGACGACATGCCCGCTCTCATGGCGGCGTGCGACGCCCTGGTGGAGAACGCCGGCGGGCTGACGTCCCTGGAGGCCATGCGGGCCGGCCTCCCGGTGGTGAGCTTCGACCCGATCGCCGGGCACGGCCGGGAGAACACCTCCTACATGGACGCCGCAGGAGTGGCCCGCCTGGCCGCCGACCGGGCCTCGTTGGCTGACTGCCTGGCGCTGCTGACGGAGCCCGGCCCGGCCCGGGACGGCCAGATCGCCCGGGCCCGAGCCATGTTCCGCCACAGCCCGGCAGAGGTCGTGCTCTCCGCGGCCGGCCAGCCGGCCCCTCGAGGAGCCGAGCACCGGCCCCTCCGCTCGGCCGTCCGCCTGGCCGTCGGCGGGGTGGCCCTGACCGCCGTCTGCTGGACCGGGCTGACCACCGGGGTGGCCATGGCGACCGAGGCGGGCGCCGGGGTGGCCGACCCACCGCCGGGGTCGGGGGCGGTGACCTACCTCGGGGTGCGCCTGAGCGCCGCGGAGCTGGCCGATCCGGCCGTGGACACGCAGCTGCGCCAGCTGTCGGCGACCGCGGTGGTCGACGACATGACCGCTCAGGAGGCCCCCGGTGCCCTGCGGCAGCTGGCCGGCGAAGGGGTGGGGGTGGCCAACGGGGGCTTCGGCGAGCCGGGATCGAGCCTTCCCGGCGACAGCGACCTGCCGTGGAACCGGGCCTTTCGCGATGCCCGCGCCGGGCAGGCGATCGCCGCCATCACCGGCCAGCCGGTCACCGTGTCCGTACCCGGACGCCGACTCAACGCCTGGGATCTGGTCGAGTGCCGCAACGCCCACACCTCGCTGGTCGTGCCGAACCACATACTGCACGCCGGCCCCGGGCCGGACAGCCAGGACCTCAAGCTGGAGGCCCGGCAGATCTACCTGGTCAACGGCTTCGGGGCCACGCCGGCGGAGCTGGCGCAGTACCTGTCCCAGATCCAGGCGACGCTCGGAGCCTCCCAGCTGGCGTCGGCCCCTCTGGCTGCGCTGGCGTGACCGGCCCGGGGTCCCCGGCCCGCAGGGTGGCAACGGGCCTGGCGGCGGCCACCGCCGGCGGGGCCTTCGCCCACCTGGTGCCGGGAGTGGTGGCCTGGAGGTCGGCCCGCTGCCGTCTGCTACCCGGCCTGTCGGGGGTGGGGCGGCCAGGGCATGTGGCTCTGACCTTCGACGACGGACCCGATCCCCTGTCCACCCCCCTGGTCCTCGACGCCCTGGATGCCCTCGGATGGAAAGCGACGTTCTTCTGCCTGGGATCGCAGGCCCGCCGGGCCCCGGAAATGATCGCCGAGCTGGTCCGGAGGGGCCACGAGATCGGGGTCCACGGCGACACCCACAAGAGCCACCTGCGCCGGCCCGCGCCCTCGGTGGTGCGTGACGTGGCCGCCGCCCGGGCCACCCTGGAGGACCTGAGCGGTCACCGGATCGACTGGTTCCGCCCGCCCTACGGGGGGGTGTCGCTCTCGAGCCTGGTGGCCGCCCGGAAGATCGGGTTGCGCATGGTCCTCTGGACCACCTGGGGTCTCGACTGGCGAAGCGATGCCACCGGTACGACAGTGGCCGGGAATGTCGAACGAACCTTCGTCCCCGGAGCGACCGTGCTCCTCCACGACTCCGACGTCACCTCGACCCCCGAGAGCTGGAAGGCGACCATCGACGCCCTTCCCATCCTCGCTGACGACTGGAGGAGGCGCGGCCTGGAGATCGGGCCGCTCGGTGAGCACTTCTAGCGGCCGGCGCCGGAGGACCCTGCTGGCGACCATGGCCCTGGCGGCTGGGCTGGCCGGCTGCGGCAACTCGCTGCCCCGGTCCGTGTCGGGCGCCCCGACGCTGCAGGTGGCCACCGGCGTGTACCCACTGGGCCAGATCGCCGGCCTGATCGGCCAGGAAAAGGCCCGGTCGACCGACGTCGTCCCGGGCGGGGCCGACCCCCTCCGGTACCAGCTGACGCCGGTGCAGGCGCGGCAGGTGCGCTCGGCCGGCCTGGTGCTCGAGGTGGGAGGTGGCTTCCAGCCCTCCTTCGAGACCGCCGCATCGGGAGCCCGGACGGTCGTGAAGGTCCGCCCGGCCGGCCCGGCCAGCCCGTACGTCTGGCTGGACCCGCACACCTTCAACCACGCGGTGGGCGCCATCGCCTCGGCGATGGAGGCGGCCGACCCGGAGGCGGCCCCGCTGTTCCGCCGGAACGCCTCGTCCCTCCAGGCCCAGGTCTCCTCGCTCGACATCGCCTACTCGAGCACTCTCTCGGCCTGCCCGGACACCACGCTGATCACGCCCGACAGGGCCTTCAGCTCCATGGCCACGTCGTACAGCCTCCAGAACATCGTGGTGGGCGCCCCGTCGGTGGCGTCCCAGGTCGAGGCCGCCACCCAGGCCCTCGCCGCCGGGCGGACCACGTCGGTGATCACCGAGCCGTGGGTCGACAACTCGGGCGTCACGGCGGTCGCCGCCTCGGCCAACGCCAAGGTCCACTCGCTCGACACCCTGGTCGGGCCGCCGAGCGGGGGGTGGCCGAGCGGGGCCGACTACTTCTCCCTGATGGAGCAGGACCTGGGCACCCTGAGCAGCATCCTGGGATGCCCCTCCCCCGGGCAGTGAGCCCCGGCCGGCCCGGCGGCCCGCTCGATTCGGTGGCCGGCTGGGGCTTCCCCGCCGGCGCCGCCTGGCTGTCCGCCGGGCCGGCCGGGATCACCATCCGGGACATGTCCGGCCCCGCCGAGAGGCCCTTCCCGTGGGCGTCGGTGACCAAGGTGGTCACGGCGGTAGCCGTCTGGGTCGCGGTGGAGGAGGGAACGGTGTCGTGGGACGACCGGGCCGGCCCGGAGGGATCGACGCTGCGCCACCTTCTGGCCCACGCCTCCGGCCTGGCCCCCGACAGCGACCGCGTCCTGGCCCCCCCGGCCCGCCGGCGCATCTACTCGAACCGGGGCTTCGAGCTGGCCGCCGCCCACCTGGCCGCAGCTGCCGGGATGCCGTTCGAGACCTACGCCCGGGAGGCGGTGCTCGAGCCGTTGGGCATGAACGCCACCCGGCTGGAGGGGTCCCCGGCCTGGGGAGCCAGCGGGCCGCTCAGCGACCTCGTGGCCCTGGCCGGCGAGCTGCTGCGCCCCGGGCTGGTCAGCGGGGCCACCCTGGCCGAGGCCACCACGGTGGCCTTCCCCGGTCTCAGCGGGGTTCTGCCCGGCTTCGGGCCGCAGGAGGCCAACGACTGGGGGCTAGGGGTGGAGCTGCGGGACCACAAGGCCCCCCACTGGACCGGACGGACGAACTCACCCCGTACCTTCGGGCACTTCGGCCGGTCGGGGTCGCTCCTGTGGGTCGACCCCGCCTCCGGCCGGGCGCTGGTGTCGCTGTCGAGCCGTCCGTTCGGCCCCTGGGCGGCCGAGGCCTGGCCCCGACTCTCGGACGCCGTGGTGGCCGCCTGAGGGCGGCCTCAGGACTGCTCGGCCAGGACCATCTCCTTGAAGGCGGCCAGGGCCCGGGGGCCCCACACCGTCCCGGGGCCGCCGTTGAGCAGCACGGCCACCCCGAGGGCCTCCGCCACCTCCTCCTCGGTGGCGTTCTGGCGGGCCGCCCCCCGGGCATGGGCCGCCAGGCAGCCGTCGCACTGCCTGGTGACGGCCACGGCCAGCGCGATCAGCTCCTTGACCTTGGCCGACAGGGCCCCGTCGGCCATGGCGGCCCGCTGCATGCTGGCGTAAGCCCCGATCACATCGGGGATCTGGTCCCTGAGCTCCCGTGCCGGCTGGCGCAGCTCCCCCAGCACCTCGTTCGGATGGATCATCTGACGACTCCTTTGCCTGCCTGGCAGCTGAGTTGGCGGTTCGGACCCCGGGGGGTCCCCCGGGCATTGTCGTCGCTGCCCGGCCCCGATGCGGGGATCCCCGGGGACCAGCAGACCCGGCCGGCCCCGGGCCCGGCCGGATCGGGGCTTCTTCCGTCCCATATGCCCGGGTCCGCTATCGTCCGCTCATGGCCAAGCGGCTGCGCAAGGAAGAGAAGGTCGAGCTGCTCGGCCGCCTGCCCCTGTTCGAGAACTGCACCAAGCGGGAGCTCGCCGACATCGCCTCGATCATGGTGGAAGCCGCCAAACCGGCCGGCGCCCACCTGACCAGGCAGGGGCAGGACGGCGGCCTGATGTTCGTCCTGGTCGAGGGCCGGGCCGAGGTCCTGGCCGGAGACGACCGGGCCGCCGGCGCCGCTCAGGTGATCGGCCAGCTCGGACCCGGCGACGTGGTCGGGGAACTGTCGCTCATCGACGGACACGCCCGGTCGGCGAGCGTGCGGGCCGTCACCGATGTCACGCTGCTGGAGATCGTCTCCGACGACTTCATCGAGCTGGTCCACCGCTCCCCCAGCTTTGTGCTCAGCCTGCTCCGGGCGCTGTCCCTGCGGGTGAGGGAGACGGAGATGCTCACCAGCTGAGCGCCCGGGCCGGGCCACCGCCTACGACCCGTTGCGCTCCCGGAAGAGGGCTTCCTCCTCCTCGAGCTGGCGGCGCTCCGCGTCGTCGAGGCCCCCCATGGCCGCCGGGTCGTCGGCGCCCTGGTCTCCCGGGCGATCGGCGGCCCGCTCGTCGCCCGCCGGCTCATGGGCTTCGGCCGGGGCCGTCTTGCGCGACCGGGTGGTGCGGGGTTTGGCCGGGGCGGCCCGGCGGGGACGCTTGGCCACCGGGCGGGCCTCGGCGGTCTCCTCGGGTTCGGCCGCGGGTACGGCCTCGGTGACCGGCACGGCGGCCGTCGCCGCCGGATCGACGGGAGCCTCATCAGCCGCCCAGTCATGGATGGACCCGCCCGAGCCGCCGTCGGCGGGGTCCGGGCCGGGCTCCCCCGGGGCAGCCCCGGCGCCGGAGTGCACCTGGGGTAGCTGCTCGGTCCGCTCCACCCGTCGGCCGCTGCCGTTTCCCGTTCCGCCGGGCTTGCCGTTACGGCTCCCGTTGCCGTTACCGCTGCCATTGCCACTGCTGGCATGCCCGCTGCTCGGGGGCGTCCAGCCGTCGTCGAGGTGCCCGTCCTGGTGGACGGCGGGGGCCTCGTCGGCCAGGAGGGCCGCCACGTCGGCCTCGCCCCGGGCCGCGTCGACCATCTCGTCCATGCCGATGGGCCCGATGTTGCTGCCGGCCAGGAACTGCTTCACCAGGGCCCGGTCGCTCACGAACATGTCCTGGGCCGGCCCGAAGCGCACCAGGCTGGAGCGGTAGAGCATGCCGATGTAGTCGGCGGTTCGCTTAACCGATTCGATGTTGTGGGTGATTATGAAGAAGGTGCAGCCGGTCTCTCTCTGGACCGACTTCACCAGCTCGTCCAGGTAGGCCACGCGCACCGGATCGAGGCCGGAGTCCGGCTCGTCGAAGAACACGATCTCGGGATCCAGGATCAGGGCCCGGGCCAGTCCGGCCCGCTTGCGCATACCTCCGGAGATCTCCCCGGGCACCTTCTTCAGGTGGGCGACCATGCCCACCATCTCGGCCTTCTCCATGACCAGCGCCTTGATCTCCCGCTCGGAGCGCTTGGTGTGCTCACGCAGCGGGAAGGCGATGTTGTCGAAGATGTCCATCGACCCGAAGAGGGCGCCGTCCTGGAACAGGACGCCGAACTTGCGCCGGATCCGCAGGATGTCCTTGTGGCGGATGCCGACGATCGGCTCCCCGTCCACGAAGATCTGGCCCTCCTCCGGCTTCAGCAGGCCGATGATGTTCTTGAGCAGGACGGACTTGCCGGTACCCGACGGTCCGAGCACCGCGGAGATCTTCCCCCGGGGCACGTCGAAGGTCAGGTCCTTGAGCACCGTGTGGCTCCCGAACCTCTTCGTGACCCCTCTCAGGGCGATGACCGCATCCCCACCGGGAGGAGGGGCGTCGTCTACCCGTGTAGCGCCAGACGTTGTGCTCACCGCTTTCCTCCTTCCTCAGTTCGGCGGGCTGTAAGCCGGAAAAGCGGGTGTTCCGCCAGATCCGGCCTCCGAAGCAGGAACCGGCAGCCCTGATGGTCAAGATACTTCGTAACAGGCTCATGTTCCTGCCTCGCTCCCATCCACCTCATCGATCGCACCAGGAGTTTGATGTGACCCCGGTCATGTGCTTGTCTTTTCGCCGTGGGCGCAAGCGGCACGAGAAGCCCAGAGCTGGCCGTTCCGGCAGGTGCGCAGAAATGGGTTGCAAATGACCACCGTTGAGGATCGGCGGGACACCTCGTCAACCTCCCCGATCGGCCAGCCCCGCCCCACGCCCGCGGAGCGGGCCACCCAGCTGGTCCAGCAGGGGGTGGGAAGCCTCGGCGAGTCCGCCAGCGGGGCGACCCGGTCCTTCGGCGGCCTGGTGGCGCTGACCATCGACACCGTGATCGCCACCGTCGACGCCGTGGTGCACCGGCGGTTCTCCTACGCCGAATTCTTCGAGCAGGCGTGGTTCCTGGTGTCGGTATCGCTCCTCCCCACCCTGCTCATCGCCCTGCCGTTCGGTCTGGTGCTGGTGCTGGAGGTCGGGACCCTGGCCAACCAGATCGGGGCCCCCTCCTTCGTCGGCGCCGTCGACGCGGTGGGCACGGTCCGCGAGGCGGCCCCGGTGATCGTGGCCATCGTCCTGGCCGGCGCCGGTGGGTCCGCAGTGTGTGCCGACCTGGGGGCCCGGACCATCCGCGACGAGATCGCCGCCATGCAGGTGATGGGCCTCGACGAGGTCGAGCGCCTGGTGGCCCCGCGCATGTTCGCCATGGTGGTGGTATCGGTCCTGCTCAACGGCATCGTGGCCATGGCCGGCATCCTCTCCGGCTACCTCGCCGACGTGACCGTCCTGCACGGCGCCGCCGGTGGTTTCCTCAACTCCTTCACCACCTTCGCCCAGCCCCAGGACATCATCGAATCCGAGCTGAAGGCGGTGATCTTCGGGGTGCTGGCGGCGATCGTGGCCTCCTACAAGGGCCTCAACGTCAAGAAGGGCCCCTCCGGTGTGGGCGAGGCGGTCAACCAGTCGGTGGTGGTCACCGGCGTGGCGCTGTTCGTCGTCAACCTGATCCTCACCGAGATCTTCCTCGTCCTCGTCCCGCCCCCCTTCGTCTGATGGGTAGCTACTGATGGCCGCGCCCGCTTCCGTGCTGCGTACCACCCGCGACAGGACCTCGCGCCTGACCTCGGGTGTGGTCTCGCAGATGGTCATGTTCGGTGACCTCCTGCTCTTCGTCATCCAGGCGCTGGCCAGCGTGCCGCTGGTGATCCGGCGCTACCGCAAGGAGTACCTGCGCCTGATCGGCGAGGTCACCTTCGGCACCCGCATCCTGGCCATCGTGGCGTCCACCGTCGTGGTGGCCGCCCTGCTGTCCGCCGTGGTGGGCGTACAGCTGGCCCTCGAGGGCTACCAGGCGCTCGACATCATCGGGCTGGGACCCCTGGCCGGATACCTGTCCGCATTCGCCAACACCCGGGAGCTCACGCCCCTGCTCACCGCCTTCGGCCTGGCCGCCCAGATGGGCTGCCGCTTCACGTCCGAGCTGGGCGCCATGCGGGTGACCGACGAGATCGACGCCCTCGAGGTCATGAGCGTCCCGTCTCTGGCCTACCTGGTGACCACCCGCATCATGGCGGCTCTCACCGTGGCCGTCCCGCTGTACCTGGCCGCCCTGGCCGGCTCGTACCTGGCCACCCAGATCACCGTGGTGGCCGTGGGCCACCAGGGGGCGGGCACCTACCAGCACTACTTCCACGAGTTCCTGACCGGGCGGGACATCCTCCTGTCGGTGCTCAAGGTGGTGATCTTCGCCATCCTCATCACCTCCATCCACTGCTATTACGGCTACAACGCCGGCGGCGGCCCGGAAGGCGTGGGCAAGGCGGCCGGCCGGGCCATCCGGGCCAGCGTGGTGTCGATCGCCTTCTCCGACATGCTCATGACCATCCTGTTCTGGGGTACGTCGAGCGGGATCAAGGTCTCGGGCTGAGGTAAGAGACAGTGGCCACGACCCTCACCGAACGACCCACCGACCAGACCGGCGGAGAACCGCCCCAGGAGCTCGGCCGCTTCAGCGTCGAGGCCCTGCGGGAGTCCCGGCCGGCCCGGGCTCTGCTCGGCCTGGTCCTGGCCGCCGTCGTGGTCAGCGTCATCTACCTCATCGTTCTCACCTTCACCGGGCACTTCACCAACGTGGTGAAGATCAACGCCCAGCTCCCCCAGGGCAGCAACGCGGTGCCCATCGCCGCCCCGGTCGAGTACCGCAACGTCACGGTCGGCAAAGTCGGGTCCGAGACGCAGGCCCCCGACGGCGGTGTGGCGGTGCAGTTCCTGATCTACCCGAAGAACCTGCCGAAGATCCCCAAGGGGGTCCAGGCCCAGGTCTCGCCCCTGTCCATCTTCGGCAACCAGTACGTCAACCTGGTGCCCCCGACCAGCCCCGTTTCCGGCCATCTCCGCAAAGGCGACTTCGTCGGCCCCTTCGGCGGCGCCGCCTCCACCTCGCTCCAGGGCACCGTCACGCAGCTGTACAACCTGCTCAACGCCGTCCACCCGGCCAGCCTCGACACCGCCCTGACCGCCTTCGCCACCGCCCTCAACGGCGAGGGGCGGGCACTGGGCCGCACCCTGGCGGGGACGTCCAACTACCTGGGCCAGGCGGTGGTCCCGAACCTGCCGACCATAAAGAGCGACCTCCAGCTGCTGGCGCCGGTCAGCGGCGACGTCAACCAGGCCGCCCCGAACGTGCTCGGGACCCTCTCCAACACCACGGTGACCGCCCAGACCATCACCCAGCAGGAGACGGCCCTGCACCAGCTGCTCACGGCCGGGACCGGGGCGGTGGGACAGTTCGGGTCGGTCCTCCAGAAGGTGCAGACCTCCCTCCCGTCGCTGCTCAACCAGTCCGGGCCCCTCCTGGCCGACATCACCCAGAGCCCCACCGAGCTGTCGCAGACCCTGAGCGGGTTGACCCAGTTCGCGTCCGCCGTCGCCGCCGCCGAGTCCTCCGGTCCCTACCTGAAGGTCAACGCCAACCTGCCGGTGACCGACATCAGCGCGGGCGTCAACGCCGCCCTCGGCTACAACAACCCGGCCTCGATCACCCAGGCGCTCGGCTCGATGGTCAACCCGCAGACCTACACGGCGGCCAACTGTCCCGAGTACCCGGGCGAGACCAACCCCTACTGCGGGGTCGGGGGCAGCCCCGACGCCCAGCCGGTGGCCGGGGCATCCGTGCCCGCCAGCACCGTGGGCCCGGCCCCGGCCCAGACCGTGAGCGCGGCCTCGAGCACTCCCAGCTCCTCCTCGTCGCCGGCCAGCGGCATGGCCTCGGACGCATCGAGCGCCCCCTACGCCGCCGAGCTGCAGGCTGTGCAGGCCATCGCCGCCGCTCTCAACGGCGGCCGGTCCCCCGCCGCACCGGGGCTGGCCACGGTGGTCCTGCTTCCACTGCTGTCGTCGATCACCGCAGGATCGTGAGGCCGCCCCGGTGAACAGCAACCTGCGCTCCGACCTCATCAAGCTGGTGATCTTCTTCGTGGTCGCCGTGCTCATCACCGTCAGCGTCATCGCCACGCTGCTGGACCTGAAGCTGGGTCAGCCCCAGACCGCCTACCACGCGGTGTTCTCGAACGCCTCGGGCCTCCAAGCGGGCGACACCGTCCGCATCGCCGGCGTGGAGGTGGGCAAGGTCAACGGCGTCAGCCTCACCTCCGACAACCAGGCCCGGATCGACTTCACCGTCGCCTCGACGGACCATCTGACCACCAACTCCCTGGCGTCGATACAGTTCGAGAACCTCCTGGGTCAGCGGTACCTGCAGATCAGCAGGGGGCCGTCGGGCGGCCAGCCGCTCCACTCCGGGGCCACCATCCCCGAGGGGCGCACCAAGCCGGGGCTCGACCTGACCACGGTGTTCACCGGGTTCCAGCCCCTCCTGGCCGCGCTCAACCCCACCCAGGTCAACCAGCTGACCGGGTCGATCATCGCCGTCCTGCAGGGAGAGTCGGGGGCGGTGGGGAATCTGATCAACCAGACGGCCTCGCTGACGTCGAACCTGGCGTCACGCCAGACCCTGATCAACCAGATCCTGGACAATCTCACGCCTCTGCTCACCAACGTCAACCACAACGACAGCCAGCTCTCCTCCCTCATCGACGGGCTCGACACCCTGGTGCAGGGCCTGGCCGGGCAGCGTCAGCAGATCGGCTCCGCGGTCACCGGACTGAGCACATTGACCACCAACACCTCCAACCTCCTCAACAACGTGCAGCCCACCCTCGACCAGGATCTGGCCGGCCTGCGCGATGCCAGCGGGGTGCTGCTGGCCAACCAGTCGCAGCTCGACACGGTCATCCGGGGGCTGCCGAGCCTGTTCAATGCGCTGGACAAGGCCTCGAGCTCCGGCAACTACCTGTCGGTGTACGTGTGCGACCTGAGCCTCCACACCTCCGGGCCGATCAGCGTCAAGCTGTCGCCCGGGGTCCCCCAGAGCCCGCCGCTGTCCATCCCGACCGGATACGTGGGCAACCAGGCCGTGCACACGGGGATCTGCCGGTGAGGAAGCTCCGGGAGCTCAACCTGGCGATCATCGCCGGCGTCTCGGCCGTGGTGCTGATCGTCGCCGGCCTGTTCGCGCTCAACATCGGGCGGCTCACCGCCACCACCTACAGCGCCGACTTCCAGTCGGCCATCGGCCTCCAGGCCGGCGACGTGGTGACCATTGCCGGGGTGCGGGTCGGAGCGGTGAGCAGCATGCGCCTGGCCGGGAACGTGGCCCGGGTGACCTTCACGGTCAACGGCAACCACCGGCTCGGCTCCGACACCCTGGTCAACGTCAAGGTGCTCAACCCGGTGGGTGTCGAGTACCTGGAGCTGGTCCCTCAGGGGCCGGGCCGGCTCCACGGGCCCATCCCGGTGGGACGGACCACCATCCCCGGCACGCTGGTCGGCGACCTCAACCAGCTGACCAACCAGACCCAGCAGACCAACCTGCCCCAGCTGGTGCAGGCGCTGAAGGTCCTCACCCAGACGGTCGCAGCCAACAGCCCGGACCAGACCAAGGCCGCCCTCGACGGGGTGGCCCAGCTCTCCGCGGTGCTGGCCGGCCGCCAGCAGGAGCTGACCAACCTGGTGTCGCAGGCGGACCAGCTCACGTCGCTGCTCAACAGCCACAGCGCCCAGCTGGTGAACCTGATCGGCCAGTCGTCGCTCCTGCTGCAGGTCCTCCAGCAGCGGAAGGCGGCCATCAACAACCTGCTGTCCACCACCACCCGGCTCACCGACCAGCTCAACCACATCATCGTGGGTGACCGCTCGGTGATCGACCCGATGCTGGCCAACCTGCAGTCGCTGTCGCAGTTCCTGGCCAAGGACAGCACCAACGTGGCCCAGGCCATCCCGCTGGTCGCGGCGTTCAGCCGCTACAGCGCCAACGTCACCGGCTCGGGGCCCTTCGCCGACTTCGTGGCGCCCACCCTCGTGGTCCCCGACAACCTGATCGCGGAATGCGCGGCCATCGGCAAGCTGGACCCCCAGAGGGGGTGCCGGGCGTGAAGAGGTGGATCCCGTGGATCTCCGGCGGCGTGGCCGTCGTGATCATCGCCGTCGTGCTCGGTGTCGTCCTGATCGGTGGAGGCGGCTCCACCCGGACCGTCTACGCCGAGTTCAGCGAGGCAGCCGGCCTCTACAACGGCAACCACGTCGACGTCCTCGGCATCCCGGTCGGCACGGTCACTGCGGTCAAGCCCAAGGACCACTACGTGCTGGTCACCATGAAGGTCAACTCCTCGGTGAAGCTGCCGGCCCACGCGGACGCCGAGATCATGGCGCCCGAGGTGGTCGCCGACCGCTTCGTGCAGCTCGGCCCGGCCTACACCTCGGGCCCCACCATGGCCGCCGGCACGGTGATCCCGCTGCAGCGCACCGCCATCCCCCAGTCCGTCGACGCCGTGATCGCCGCTCTCAACAGCCTGGCTCAGCAGCTGGGCCCCAACGGGGCCAACAAGCACGGGGCTCTCACCGACCTGGTGCACCAGCTCGCCACCCAGTTCGGCAACGCCGGGCCGGACTTCCACAGCGCCGTGGTGAACTTCAGCCAGGCCCTGAACGGCCTGGCCGCCGACTCCCCCGGCGTGGCCGGGACCCTCAACAACCTGGGCAGCCTCAGCCAGGCCCTGGCCAACAACTCCGGCGCCTACCAGTCCTTCGCCAACAACCTCTCCCAGGTGAGCCAGATCCTGGCCAACGACCGCAGCGACATATCGGCTGTGCTCTCGTCCCTGCAGCAGCTGTTCGCCAACCTCACGAACTTCATCCAGCACGACGGTGGCGCCCTCGGCTCGAGCATCCGCAATCTGGACACCTTCGTGTCGGCCCTCAACTCCCAGCAGCAGGCCCTGGCCCAGGCCTACAGCCTCACCCCCCTGGCCCTGCAGAACCTGTCCAACGCGGTCGACAAGACCGCTCCGGGCGGGGCAGCCATCCGGGGCCGTTACGACCCGGTGGCATCGACGCAGACGCTGTTCAACCAGGTTTGCGGCAGCGCCGCCCTGCGGTTCCTGGTGATCCTGGCCACCGGCACCCAGACCAACCCCCTGACCACTGCCGACACCACCGACAGCCTGTGCGGCATCGGCAACGCCCTCAACGCCCTCACCCCGCCGCCGGGCGCCAGCCCGGGGCCGGACCTGACCCTCAAGGCGCTGGCCGGATGATCCCCCGCCCCGCCCGGCTCGCCGCCGTCCTCGCCGGCGCCGCCATGACGCTGTCGTCGTGCGGCATCAGCCTGCAGTCGCTGCCCAAGATCGGTGGGGTGTCGGGGCCGACCTACACCGTCGACGCCACCTTCTCCAACGTGGTCAACCTCCCCGACAACGCCCAGGTGCGGGTGGGGGCCTTCGCCGTCGGCTACGTGTCGTCCATCGGGGTGAAGGACTTCCGCGCCGTGGTCAAGATGAGGATCAAGGACGAAGCCAAGCTCCCGGTGGGCACCACCGCGTCGATCCGCTTCGACACCCCCCTCGGCGAGGACTTCGTGCTCCTCCAGCCCCCGCAGGGCCAGCCGGCGTCGGGCCCGGTCCTGGTCAACGGTTCGTCGATCCCCGAGACCTCCACCTCGACCGCTCCGAGCGTGGAGGACGCGTTCGGCGCCCTGGGCGCCCTGCTCAACGGTGGCGGGATCAACCAGTTGCAGACCATCGTGTCGCAGACCAACCTGGCCCTCGACGGCAACCAGGCCAAGATCCGGTCGCTGCTCGACTACCTCAACTCGACCATCACGACCTTCGCAAAGGACACCCCGTCGATCGACACCGCCCTACAGGCCATCGCCTCCCTGTCGAAGACGCTCAACAACGGCAGCGCCACCATCACCCAGGGCATCGGGGCCATAGGACCGGCGGCTGACGTGCTGGCCAGCGAGACCGGAGACATCAACGGGCTCCTGACCAATCTGGGCAAGCTGAGCTCGGCCGCCAACTCCATCATCGACGCCAGCGCCACCGGCACGGTGCAGACCGTCCGGGCGCTGCAGCCGTTGCTCACGCAGCTGACCGGGGTGCAACAGCAGCTCGGACCGGCCCTCACGGCCATCACCGGGCTGGAGCGCAACACCCCCCAGGCCATCCCCGGCAACTACCTGCAGCTGGCGGTCAACGCCAACATCGAGGTGCCGCCGGTCCCGTCGGACGCCCTGCCCCTCCAGAAGGTCACGGTCGACCCCCCGGACCCGAACCAGGCCTACAACCGCTCGGCGGTGGCCACGCTCATCGAGGGAGGGCTGCCTTGACCCGCTCGATACTGGCCCGGCTCGTGGCCCTGCTGGTCGTGACCGTCCTGGGCGCCTACTACATCGCGTTCGACGCCGTAGGGGTGAAGCTCACCAACCCGCCCTACACCGTCCACGTCGACATGCCGGCGGCCGGCGGCATCTACACCGACGCCTACGTCACCTACCGGGGGGTGGAGGTCGGCAAGGTGTCCGCCCTGCACCTCGGTGAGAACGGCGTGGTGGCCGACCTGGCCATCGACCACGGGGTGAAGATCCCCGCCGACGTGACCGCCAGCGTCCGGGAGCTCACCGCGGCGGCCGAGCAGTACATGGACCTGGTCCCGGCGGCCACCACCCTCACCGCGGCCGGCCCGGCGGGCCCCTACCTGCACCCCGGGTCGGTGATCCCGAGCAACCGGGTGACGGTCCCGGTGTCGGTCGGCACCCTGCTCAACACGGTCAACTCCCTGGTCGACAGCCTGCACGCCTCGGACCTGAACACCCTCAGCTCGGCCCTGGCCACCGGGCTCAGCAACGCCGGGGCCGATCTGCACTCGATCATCGTCAACGGCGACGCCCTGGTCACCGCCCTGCAGTCGGCCATACCAGGGACCACCCAGCTGATCAACGCCGGCAACACCGTGCTGTCCACCTTCAACGGCACGAACGGGGCGTTCCAGAACTTCTCCGCCAACCTCAACGCTCTCAGCGCCCAGGTCGCCAAGTCCAACTCCGACCTGATCGCCCTGCTGAGAAACGGCGCCGTCGCCGGCCAGACGGTGTCGAAGTTCCTCACCCAGAACGCCGATCCGACGGTGTCTCTGATCAACGACCTGGCGTCGACCACCAACGTCGCCTACGCCCGGCGGGCCGCCGTGCAGGCCCTGTTCGAGGTGCTGCCCCTGTTCTCCTCGGACGTGGCGATGGTGACCACCGGGGGGCAGATCCGCTTCGAGCTGACCTTCAACTACAAGAACACCGTCTGCCCCTACACCTCCACGATGGCCGAGCCCACCTCGCTCGTGGCCGTCGCCGACCTCACCCGTAACTGCGCAACCGAAGCTCCCGATCTACTACAGCGCGGTGCCGACAAGGCGCCGCCCCCGCAGGGTTAGGAATGTCGAACAAGATGGAATACGTGGATAGAGACCAGCCCCGCGCCCGCCGGCGGGCGCCCCGCCGTGCCGACGTCGCCCCGGTGGAGGTCGAGGAAGAACCTCTGGCCGAGGACTACGAGGACGAAGAGGAGGAGTGGGTCGCCGAGGAACCCGCCGCGGTGCCGGCCCGGCGCCGACCCAACCTGCTCACCTTCGTCGGGGTGGCCCTGGCCGTCCTGGTGGTCGCGGCCCTGGTGCTGTCGGTCCTCGAGTGGACCGGTGCCAGCAGCCGGTACAACTCCCAGCAATCGCTGCGCAGCAGCGCCATGAAGGCCGCGTCGACCTACGGGATGTACCTCTCGAGCTACGACTACAAGAACCTCAACGGCGCCGGCTCGCCCTGGGCCGAGGTCGATTCCCATTCCACCCCGTCGTTCCGCAAGGACTTCGACTCCACCAAGTCCAACCTGAGCAGTCTGGTCAATGACTACAAGGCCACGGCCAAGGGCAAGGTCATAGCGGCCGGGCTCAGCTCCGTGACGTCGAGCCGGGCGGTGGCGCTGCTCTTCATCGACCAGACCGTGACCAACACCGCCCAGAAGCCGGGCACCACCACCCAGCCCCTGCGGGTGGAGCTGGTACTGGTCCGCCAGAACGGCAAGTGGCTGATCGACAAGCTCCAGGTGCCGAGCTGATGCCGCTGACGGTCACCCGCCGGACCGCCGGCCGGTTGCTCGGGGCCGTGGCGCTGGCCTCCTCGAGTGCGGCCTTCGCCATCTCCGACGCCCCGGCGGCCTTCGCCGACGCGTCCGCCCCTCCACCGTTCAGCTCCCTCTCGGCCCCCTGCCCGACGGCCACCAACCCGCCGGCCGGTGCCGCCCCGAACGCCCCGTTCACGCCCTACGGAGTGCCGTTCCGGGCCATCATCTTCGATGGCCAGATCACCCTCCCGCCCAACGTGGTGATCCCCCATCTCTACGCGGTGGCCTGCGGGCTGGTGCAGCTTCCGCAGCTGACCGGGACCATCACCGCCTCCAACATCCAGCTGGCCACCCCCAACATCTACGTGGCCGGGCTGGAGGCCCTGCCGGCCAGCGTGAAATTCGGGAAGCTGACCGCCAACGTCTCGCTCACCCCGGCCCACAACGGCGGCCTGGACGTGACCATCAGCGGTACCACCGTGGCCTCGGTGACCACCCTCGGCTTCACCTGCGGGATCTCCCTGAACGCCTCGTTCACCACCCGGACCGACGGCAAGCTGACCGGCGAGCCGGTTACCGGGCCCACCCAGCAGGGGCAGGCGCTGGCCGTCGGCAACTCGTTCCCGGTCCCGGCCGTCGTCGGCTCCAACACCGGCACCTGCCCCCCGTCGGTGGCCCAGACGTTCAACAAGGTCCTGGGCCTGCCCGCGGCCCCGGGTGTCGGCACCTTCACCGCCCCGTTCTGCTTCGACTTCGAGTTGGAGAAGACCACCCTGCCGCCCCGCACCGCCGCCTGCCCGTGGCCCGGCTCATGATCGTCACCGTCTTTCGCCACCGCCGCAGCGCCGCGATCGCCGCAGCCGGCCTGCTGGCCTCCACCCTGGCCATCTGGGCCGGCCCGGTCCCGAGTGCCGTCGCCGACACGTCCCCGGGGCCGCCGCTCCCCGGCATGAACTGCGCCCCGGAGCAGTACCCCCACGCCGGGGCCCCGCGCAGCGCCCCCTCGGTGCCCTACGAGATCCCCTTCGTCGGGACCCTGGGGCAGGTGACGCCCGCCGGGGTGCACGAGGGCGGCTACCTGCAGATCTCCAACAGCCTGGTGACCGCCACCCTGGGCGGGCCCCTGCTGCCCGACCCCACCACCGGGTCGATGTACGGGACGATGTTCGCCAACCTGTGCGGCGTGATCGACCTGCCCAGCCAGAAAAGCGCCATCGACGGCAACCCCTACGGCCAGGGCGTCGACCCCAACTTCAACAACAACTTCCAGTTCAGCCCGGACAAGATCGCGGTGTCCCTCGGCGTCACCGGGATACCGGGGCTGCCGATCCTCAGCGCCTACGGCGCCGCCGACGGCAGCCTGGCCGCCGCCATCGAACGCACCCCGGCGGCCAACGGGGGGCTGCAGCTCGACTTCTACGGCGCCGCCAAGTCCACATCGGACTTCGGACCGGCCCTGGCCTCGATCGCCACCGCCCTGCTGCCCGGCTCCGGGGTCACGCTGCCCCCGGCGATCAGCTCGCTGCTCAACGCCTCGGGCATCACCAAAGCGGTCGGCAACATCGCCGGCGCGTCCTGCACGATCGCCATCGGCAACCTGGTGGCGGGCGGGGTGAAGAACCTGGCGGCCACCGGCCTGACCTACGCGCAGGCCACGGCCCCGGTCTTTCTGACCACCGCCACCAGCGGCAAGCTGAGCGGCCGGCCGGCCACCGGTCCCATAACCAGGACCGACGCCACGCTGGTGGCCAACGACTTCCCCGTGGGGGCCATAGTGCCCAACACCACCCCCGCCCCGGGCTTCGGCAACGCGGTGTGCACGCAGGCCAACGCCTCGCTGCTCAACTCGCTCCTCGGCCTCCCGTCGATCCCCAACCCGGCGACCGGCCACTACCCGAACAGCTTCTACGCCCCCAGCACCTTTGGCGTCTACACGTCGTCGTAGCCGGACGCTCGCGGCCCTGGCCGCCACCGCCACGCTGGTCCTCACCGCCTGCGGCAGCAGCCCGCACCGGGCAGCGGGCCACCCGTCGACGACGGTCACCACACTCCTCCAGTCCGACACCTGGGTGGCCCCACAGGTGAGCGGGCCGCCCAGCACCGCCAACTTCTGCGCGGTGCTCACGGCCATGTACCGCCACGAGGCGCAGCTGCCGCTGGCCACCACCCGGGTGAAGGAGCAGATCCTGCAGGACTATGTGCACACCGTGCCGGAGGCCCTCGCCGCCGCCCCGCCCGACATCGCCCCGGCGGCCCGGACCTACCTCACGAGCGTGGCGACCATCGTGTCGTCGCTGGCCTCGGCCGGGCTGGACTACAAGAAGATCAAGGCGGGTAGCCTCACACCATTGCTTCTGGACCCACAGATCAAGGCGGCCGGGAACCAGGTGCTGGCCTACTCGCAGACCAGGTGCCACTTCGCCATCGGCGGCACCTGACCGGCCCCGACAGGAAAGGACCACCTCGTGGCGGACCGTCCAACCGACCTGGGTAGCGTCACCCGACTGCTCACGCGTCTGCCCACCGAAGCCCGGGCCCTGATGACCATCATCAACTCGGGCATGATCGGACCGGAGCGGGCGGACCGTCTCTACTCCATCTACCGGGCCCTCGAGCGCTACGGCCCGATGGGCGGGGCGGTGAGCGTGGCGGCCATCCGCCACGGGGACCGCCCGGCGCTGATAGACGAGATCGGGGCGGTCAGCTTCGCGGAGCTCGACCGCCGGTCCAACGCCCTGGCCAACGCCTTCCGGGCCCGGGGTGTCGGACCCCGGACCGGGGTGGGCATCCTGTGCCGCAACCACCGTGGCATGTTCGACGCCAGCTTCGGTGTGCTGAAGGCCGGGGGCCGGGCCCTGTACCTGAACACCGACTTCGCAGCACCCCAGGCCAAGGAGGTCTGCGCCCGCGAGGGGGTGGAGATGCTCGTCTACGACGAGGAGTTCGCCGACGTGGTGGGCTCGGTGGACGCCCCCCGGGGCCGCTTCCTGGCCTGGAGCGACGACCGCAACGGGGGCCGGGGCGACGGCCCCACCCTGGAATCACTGATCGCCGGCGGCAACCCCGAGGCGCCTCCCCCACCGGCGTCCCAGGGCAACGTCATCATCCTGACCAGCGGCACCACCGGGACCCCGAAGGGGGCCAACCGCAGCCAGCCCCGGTCCCTGGCCCCCGTCGCCGCCATCTTGTCGCGGATCCCGTTCCGCTCCCGGGAGACCACGTTCATGGCCCCGCCGGCGTACCACGCCTGGGGGCTCGGCGTCTCGGTGCTGACCCTCGGTCTGGGCTCGACGCTGGTGCTGCGCCGCCGTTTCGACCCGGAGGCCACCCTCATCGCGCTGGCCGAGCACCGCTGCACCGCCCTGACCGTGGTGCCGGTGCTGCTCAACCGGCTGGTCTCCCTCGGGCCCGAGCGCATCGCCGAGGTGGACCTGTCGGCCCTGCGGATCATCGCGTCGAGCGGGTCGCAGCTCGAGGCGGCGCTGGCCGCCCGGGCCATGGACCTCTTCGGGGACGTGGTCTACAACCTCTACGGGTCCACGGAGGTGGCGTGGGCCACCATCGCCACTCCCGAGGACCTGCGGGCCGCCCCCGGATGCGCCGGCAAGCCCCCCCTCGGCACGACGGTGCGCATCTACGACGACACCGGCCGGCCGGTGCCGGCCGGTCACACCGGGCGCATCTTCGTCGGTAGCGGCATGGAGTTCGGCGGCTACACCGGCGGCGGCACCAAGGACATGCTGGACGGGCTGATGTCGACCGGCGACGTCGGGCACTTCGACCCCGACGGGCGGCTCTTCGTCGACGGGCGCGACGACGAGATGATCGTCTCGGGCGGGGAGAACGTCTTCCCCCGGGAGATCGAGGAGCTGCTGGCCAGCCACGACGGCGTGGTAGAGGCGGCGGCCATCGGGGTACCCGACGACACCTTCGGGCAGCGACTGCGGGTGTTCGTGGTCGTTCGGGCCGGCCACGACCTCGACGAGGACGCAGTCAGGAGCTACGTGAAGGCCAACCTGGCCCGCTACAAGGTGCCCCGCGACGTGGTGTTCCTCGAGGAGCTTCCCCGCAACCCGTCCGGAAAGGTGTTGAAGAGACAACTGGCGCAGACCGGCGGCGACGCGTGAACATCTAGGGCATGACCTTTCCCGACCCGGCCCCCTACCTGCCGGGCGGCGACTTCGGCACGACCGGTGTCCGAAGCCGCTTCAGGGGCCCCTACGCGTCCGGGCCGCCGGCCCGGGACCTGGAGGTGCACACCCCCCGGCTCGACAGCTTCGGGCCGGCGGAGCTCCTCCGCATGGTGGTCGTGTACGTCACCCTGAGCGTCTCGGTGCTGGTGGCGCTGGCCGGGTGGTTCGTCCGGCGCCGCAGACGCTCCGTGTTCGCGGCCGCCTCGGAGGGGGCGGTCAACGGGCTGCTCCGGCTGGGCCCCACCTACGTGAAGCTCGGCCAGATCATCGCTTCCTCCCCCGGCCTGTTCCCGGAGCCCCTGGCCCGCAGCGCCCAGCGCTGCCTGGACGAGGTGCCGCCCTTCGACGGGCGTACCGCCCGGGAGATGATCCGCCGGGACCTGGGGCATCCGCCGGCGACCATCTTCAAGCGCTTCGACGAGACGCCGCTCTCGGCGGCGTCCATCGGCCAGGTGCACGCCTGCGTGCTGCCCGACGGCCGGGAGGCCGTGATCAAGCTGCAGCGGCCCAACATCCGCCGGCGCATGACCACCGACCTGCGCATCATGCACCGGCTGGCCAAGACCCTGGAGCGGTACTTCGAGTGGGCCCGCAACGCCGCGGCTGTAGCGCTGGTCGAGGATCTGCACGCCGTCACCTACCAGGAGCTCAACCCGGCGCTCGAGGCATGGCGCCAGCACCAGTTCCGCCAGCAGCTGTGGGCCTTCGGCGACAACCGTGGGATCACCGCTCCGGAGATCTACTGGGACTACTGCGGGCCCCACATGATCTGCATGGAGCGCATGACCGGGATCCCGATGGACGAGTTCGACGCCATACGCGACCAGGGCCTCGACGGGGAGCTGATAATCC
>JAKAXN010000399.1 GCA_021816565.1 Actinomycetes bacterium | reverse complement strand
CGGCTGCGTCTCGCTCACAGGCCGCAGGCTACCCGTCCGGCAACGCTGTCCCGCTCGCCGGGACACGCTGCCGGTCCGTCCGGAGGGCTCCACCTACGCTCGGTGGGCCACTGAAGGGAGGGCGCAATATGCCGGTCCGTTCGCTCGGATACGTGAGGTTGGAGGCCGAGGACATGGCCGCCTGGCGACGTTTCGCCGGGGAGTTCCTCGGGATGATGGAGGCGAAGGGGGACAACCCCGAGGCGGCCTACTACCGGATGGACGACCACCCCTCCCGCCTGGTGATCACCCCGGCGGCCCAGAACCGGGTGGAGGCCATCGGCCTGCAGGTCGGCGGTCCGGAGGAGCTCCAGAGCCTGGTCGCATCGGTGGAGGAGACCGGCACCAAGGTGTCGCCCCTGGACCATGCCGAGTGCCGGGATCGGGGCGTGACCGAGGCCGTGCGCTTCGACGACCCGGGCGGCAACCCGCTCGAGCTCTTCTGGGGTGTCGCACTCAGCCACAGCAGAGCGGAGACCCCGCTGGTCAACTCGTTCGTCACCGGCGACCAGGGCATGGGCCACGTGGTCCTCACCGTCGCCGACGGCCAGGCCGCGTACGGCTTCTACACCGGGGTGCTCGGGTTCAAGGGGCGGAACACCATGCGCCTGCCGGCCGCCCCGGCCGCCGACGGCACGCCGCAGTTCGAAACGCTCTGGTTCCTCGGGTGCAATCCCCGCCACCACACGGTCGGCCTCCTGCCCATGGCCGGGCCGGGCCGGCTGATCCACTTCATGGTGGAGGGCTCCACCCTCGACGACGTGGGCCGGGCCTGGGACCGGGCGGAGCGGCTCAAGGTCCCGGTGATGCAGACCCTCGGACGCCACACCAACGACCGCATGGTGTCGTTCTACGTCATCAGCCCCGGTGGCTTCGCCGTGGAGTTCGGCTACGACGGGCTCCGGGTGGACGGGGACGAGCCGGTGTACGAGATCACCGAGGGGGCCTTCTGGGGCCACAAGTTCATCAACTTCCCCTCGCTCTGAAACGGCCACGGCCCCGGGACCATCGGGTCCCGGGGCCGTACTCCCGCTCCTACTCCAAGGCGCTCCTACTTCAAGGCGCTCAGCGGGACCGGGTGGTAGACGCCGCTGCAGTCGAAGCCGCTCGAGGGGTGGACCCTCACCCACTGGCCGTTCTTGACCCCGGCCACGACCACGCAGTGGGTGCCCTGGCGGGCGCCGGGATCGGTGGGGGCGACCAGCCCGTCGGCGTTGAAGCTGTGGACCCCGTCGAGAGCCTTGATCACCGACGCCTGGGTGATGGTCGAGCCGGCCGAGCGCATCCCGTCGAGCAGGAGCATCCCGGCCGCCCACGACGACACGCTGTAGATGTTGGCGGTCTTGCCCGGATGGGTCTTGTCCAGCCAGGTGAGGAACGTGTTGACCGCCGGCACCGTGGCCCGGTCGGTCCCCAGATAGAGCGGGTACGGCAGCGGGGCGTAGACGTTGGACGCCAGCGAGGCGTTGCCGAGCAGCTTGAGCAGCTGGGCGTCGTAGGCCGGGGCCGAGATGACCGCGTCGGGGTGGAAGTTCTGCTGGGCCGCCTGCTGCAGGAAGTCAGCCACGTTGTTGACCGCCACCGCCCCCATGTCGACGATCTTCACCCCGGCGTTCTTCATGCGCAGGATGTCGCTGGTGTAGTTGGTCTCGAACGGTCCGATCAGGCGCGAGTAGACGTACTTGTAGCCGATCGACTCGGCGGTGAGCTGCTCCTCCTTGCCGTTGGCTGCAGCCGGGGATCCGACCAGGGTGGCGGTGTGGGTGATGTCGTTGGGGAAGAGACTCTTGATGTAGGCGTAGCCGGTGGTCTGGTAGCCGGGGGGGTTGGGCGTCGGGGTGAACACGTTGGGGATGCTGTAGAGCGTGGGATCCAAGGCGCTGCCCTGGACGTCGAGCAGGTTCGGGTTGGCCGCCAGCACGGACTTGCCGCAGGTGTCCTCCAGAGTGAAGGTCCCGACCATGGCGAACACCTGCGAGGCGAAGCCCTTCAGGTCGCTGGTGTAGGTGTTGCAGTTGAACCCGTCGTCGGCCCTGACGATCTTGATGGTGTGGCCGTCGATCCCACCGTGGGCATTGATGTAGGCGGCCCACGCGTCGAGCCCGTCGTTGGCTCCCTGGAACAGGCCGGGGACCGGCCCGGAGGTGGTCGTGATCTGGCCGAGGGTGATGGTGGTGGCCGTCACCCCGGGGCCGCTCAGCGTGCCGGTCACCGCCGCCGGGGGGGCGATGGTCCCCCCGGGCGTCGATCCTCCCGAGCCGGTCGTGGCAGAGCCGCCCGTGGCGGAGGCCGCCGGAGCCGAGGAGTGCGAGGTGCTGCCGCACGCCCCCGCGACCAGCGCGACCGCACCGGCCAGGCCGGCCAGCGCGGCCCGTCGGCGGGCGGGTCGTCGAAACTTGATCACTTGATGTGTCCCTTTCGTCAGGTGTTGTCCCCGGCCGGCGAGGCCGCCGATGCCGCTCCCAGATACAGCTCACCGGCCGCCCGGGCCACCTCGTCGGGCGATCCCTCGAGCTCGATGCGCCCCTGCACCATGACCGCAGCCCGCTCCGCCACCCCGAGCGCGGTCGCGGCGAACTGCTCCACCAGCAGGATGGCCAGTCCCTCCCGGGCGATCTGGCCCACCAGCTCGTACAACTCGGCGACGACCAGCGGGGCCAGCCCCATGGAGATCTCGTCGAGGAGCAGCAGCTCGGGGCCGGTCGAGAGGGCCCGCGACATGGCCAGCATCTGCTGCTCGCCCCCCGAGAGCGTCCCGGCCAGCTGACGCCGGCGCTCGGCCAGGCGGGGGAACCGGCTGTAGGTCGCCTCCTCGACGTCGGAGCGGCGCAGGCCACCCCGGAAGGTCCACATGCGGACGTTCTCGGCCACCGTCAGGTTGGGGAAGACCCCCCGGCCCTCGGGGACGCTGCAGAGGCCGGCCCGGGCCAGCTTCTCGGGGGCCTGACCGGTGATGTCCCGGCCATCCATGAGCACCCGGCCCCGCAGGGGCCGCATCCGGCCGCTGACGACCCGCAGGGTGGTGCTCTTGCCGGCACCGTTCGGCCCGAGCAGGGCGAACACCTGCCCCGGCTCCACCCGCAGGTGGACGCCGCGCAGCACCTCCACCCGCTCGTAGGCGGCGTGGACGGCCTCGAGGTGGAGCGCCGGCGGCCGCCCCTCCGCCGAGGCCGCTCCGCCGCCGGGCCGGGCGCCGACCGCCGTCACGCCCCGCCCCCGGCGGCCACGGGCGCTCCCAGGTAGGCGGCCTGGACGGCCGGATCGGCCTGCACCTCGGCCGGCGTTCCGGAGGCGATCATGCGCCCGAAGTCCAGTACGTGGATGTGCCCGCACAGGCTCATGACCATCTCCATGTCGTGTTCGACCAGCAGCACGGCCAGGCCCTCGCCGGCCAGCTCCGAGATCAGCGCACCCAGGCGGGCGCTCTCGGTGGAGTCCAGCCCCGACGAGGGCTCGTCGAGCAGGAGCAGCTTGGGCCGGCAGGCCAGGGCCCGGGCCAGCTCGAGCAGCCGGCTCAGACCGGTGGGCAGCACGTCGGCCTGGCTGGCGGCCACCTCCCGGAGGCCCACCCGCGACAGCAGCCCCTCCGCCTCCGACCGGGCCCGGCGGCCCCGCAGACCCCGGTTCTCGAGGGCCACCATCACGTTGTCGGCGACGGTCAGGGAGCCGAACACCTCCAGACGCTGGAACGTCCGCCCGAGGCCCATGCGGGCCCTCTGCTTGGGTCCGGTGCCGGTCACGTCGCGCCCGTCGATGGTCACCCGCCCCCGAACGGGCTTCTGCAGACCGGTGATCACGTTGAAAAGCGTGGTCTTGCCGGCGCCGTTCGGCCCTATCAGACCGGTCACCCGGCCGGCCCCGGCCGCCAGACTCACGTCGTCCAGGGCCCGCAGACCACCGAAGTGGACCGTCGCCTCCTCAACCTGCAGCATGCGAGAGCCTTTCTGCGGACTGCTCGGCCACCGATGTGCCCGGGGCCGGCTGGGCGGCGCCGGGCTGGCGGCGCTCCCTCCATTTCTGGAGCGCCGTGTTGCCCCCGAAGGTGCCCTCCGGGTTCTGCGACACGCCGATGGCGGCCAGGCCGACCAGCAGCGAGAAGGCGTCCCTGGGGTGGGTGAGATGCTGCTCGAGGAGCGGTCCGAGGGCGAACACGATGCCCCCGAAGAGCATGCCGGCGGTGGTACGCACGCCCCAGGCGACGGCCAGCAGGAGGAGGGTCAGGCTGAGGATGAACTGGAAGTCGTTGGGCCCGACCGCCCCCTGGGCCCCGCCGTAGAGAGCCCCCCCGAGCCCGGCGATGGCCGCCGAGACGGTGAAGACGGCCAGCTTCGACCGGGTCATGTCTATCCCGAGGGTCAGGCACGCCCCGG
>JAKAXN010000025.1 GCA_021816565.1 Actinomycetes bacterium | reverse complement strand
AAGGTCGCCAAGGTCACCAACCTCCAGCGCGACATCGCCTACGCCATGGCCGCCGCCGACGTGCGCATCCTGGCGCCCATCCCGGGCCGGTCGGCCATCGGGGTGGAGGTACCCAACCAGCAGCGCCAGATCGTGGCCGTCGGCGACATCCTGGCCTCCCCGGAGGCCCACGCCGCCAGCCACCCCCTGGAGGTGGCCCTGGGCCGCGACATCGCCGGCCGGCCGGTCCTCGAGAACATGGCCACGATGCCCCACATCCTGATCGCCGGGGCCACGGGTGCGGGTAAGTCGTCGTGCATCAACTCGCTGATCACCTCGGTGCTGGTGCGGGCCACCCCGGACCAGGTGCGGTTGATCCTGATCGACCCCAAGCGGGTGGAGCTGGGCCAGTACAACGGCCTGCCCCACCTGCTGACCGGCGTGGTCACCAACCCGAAGAAGGCGGCCAACGCCCTGTCGTGGGCGGTGCACGAGATGGAGCGCCGCTACGACCTCCTGGCCGAGGTCGGGGTGCGCGACATCACCGGATACAACGCCGCCTACGACCGGGGGGATCTGACGGTCGCCCCCGGACCGGGGGAGGAGCCCAAGAGCTACGAACGCCTGCCTTTCATCCTGGTGGTGGTCGACGAGCTCAACGACCTGATGATGGTGGCCGCCCGCGACGTCGAGGAGTCGATCTGCCGGATCGCCCAGATGGCCCGGGCCGTGGGCATCCACCTGGTGATCGCCACCCAGAGGCCGTCGGTGGACGTCATAACCGGCGTCATCAAGGCCAACGTGCCGTCCCGGTTGGCCTTCGCGGTGTCCTCGCTGGCCGACAGCCGGGTCATCCTGGACCAGCCCGGCGCCGAGCGGCTGATCGGCAAGGGCGACATGCTCCTGCTCACCGCCTCGTCGAGCGTGGCCCGGCGTATCCAGGGGGCGTGGGTGACCGAGGAGGAGGTCCGCAAGGTCGTCGGGCACTGGCGGCGCCAGTCCGAGCCCCGCTACGTCGACGGCGTGGAGGGCAGTGACGACGGCCCGGGCGGCGCCGCCGCGGGAGCCGCCGACGGTGACGACGACGACCTGCTCGACGCGGCCCGGGACCTGGTGGTGCGCTCCCAGCTGGGCTCGACGTCCATGCTGCAGCGCAAGCTGCGGGTCGGTTTCGCCCGGGCCGGTCGGCTCATGGACCTGCTCGAGCAGCGGGGCGTCGTGGGCCCCTCGGAGGGTTCGAAGGCCCGGGCCGTGCTCATGACGGTCGAGGAGCTGGAGAACCTCCAAGAAGCCGGGGGGTAGCCGGTGCGCGTGAAGGTGCCGGCCTCGTCGGCCAACCTCGGTCCCGGATTCGACGTACTGGCCCTGGCCCTCGACCTTCACGTCGAGGTGTCGGTCGAGCCGGCCGCCGGCCTGGAGGTGGTCGCATCGGGAGAGGGGCGGGACCTGCCGGCCGACGCGTCCCACCTGGCCGCCCGCGTCGCCACCGCCGTGGCCGGGCACGACCGGCTGCGGGTGGAGATCCACTCCGACATCCCGATGGGCCGGGGCCTGGGCTCATCGGCCGCGGTGGCGGTGGCGGCGGCGGCCGCGGCCGGCGCCGATGACCCCTTCGCCTGGGGGGTGCGGGTGGACGGCCACCCGGAGAACGCCGCGGCGTCCGCCTTCGGGGGACTGGTAGCCGCCACCACCGTCGGCGGGGTCCCGGTGTGGCGGCGCCTGGCGCTCGACCCCGAGCTGGCCTTCGTGGTGCTCATCCCCGACCGGGAACTGCTCACCTCCGACGCCCGACGGGTACTGCCCGACACCGTGGCGCGCGCCGACGCCATCTTCAACCTGGGCCGCATGGCGGTGCTCGTGGCCGGCCTGGCCGACCACCGCCAGCTGGTGGCCGAGGCCGGCGACGACCGCCTCCACCAGGACTTCCGCGCCGCGCTGTTCCCCGAGGCCCCCGACCTGCTGGCCGGTCTCCGGCGGGCCGGGGCCCTCACCTCGTTCTGGTCGGGAGCCGGCTCCACCCTGCTCGGCGTGGCCACCGGGACCACCGCAGAGGCGGTGGCGGAGGCCGGCCGGGGCCTGCTCGACGCCCACGGCGTGGCCGGCCGGGTGGCGGTGTTGAACGCCGACCGTGGTGGTATCACCCCCTGCGGCCGTCGCGCTCAGTAGCGTGGGCAGGTCCCATCGGCGACCGAGGAGGAATCAGCATGGCCACCTATGAGGGCTACTGCGTCAAGTGCAAGGAGAAGCGGGAGTTCGAGGGCCAGGAAGTGACCCTGGCCAACGGACGACCGGCCGCCCAGGGCACCTGCCCGGTGTGCGGTACCAAGATGAACCGGATGCTCGGCACCAAGAAGTAGGCCGACAGCCTCGCCCGCTGGGCGGGGCCGGGTCACCGAGGACCCGGAACCGCCCGGCTGCAACCGCCGGGCAGGAGCGCGGCCCCGGCCGTGCCGGTGCCGTACTCTGTTCGGAATGCGTTACTGGCTCGAGACGCTGGGCTGTCCGAAGAACCAGGTGGACTCGGACAAGCTCGGCGGCCGACTCGAGGCCGAGGGCTACCAGCAGGCCGCCGCCCCGGAGGCTGCGGACCTGGTGGTGGTCAACACCTGTGCGTTCATAGAGGCGGCCCGGCAGGAGTCGATCGAGACCATCCTCAACCTGGCCGACGCCCGCCGGCCCGGGTCCCGCCTGGCCGTGACCGGCTGCATGGCCGAGCGCTACGGCTCCGAGCTGGCCGAGGCCATACCCGAAGCCGATGTGGTGGCCGGGTTCGGCATGGATCTCACCGGCCGTGCCGGCGGTCCCGTCCCCGGGGGAGTGCCGGTCAGCCTGGGGCGCAAGCCGGTCCGGGTGCCGGACTTCGATCTGCTCAACCTGCCCCGTCCCCGGTCGCGGGCGCCGTGGGCCTACGTCAAGGTCGCCGAGGGCTGCGACCGCAAGTGCGGCTTCTGCGCCATCCCCTCGTTCCGGGGCAGCCAGCGGTCCCGGCCTCTCGCCGCCGTGCTCGACGAGGTGGACAGCCTCGGGGTGCCCGAGGTGGTGCTGGTGGCCCAGGACCTGGCCTCCTACGGCCGGGACCTCGGCGGTGGCAAGGCCATCGAGACGCTGGTCCGCTCGGTCGCCGAGAAGGTGGACCGGGTCCGGCTCCTCTATTTGTACCCTTCCGACCTCACCGACGGTCTTATAGACGTGATCGGTGAGAGCGGCTGCCCCTACTTCGACCTCTCACTCCAGCACGTGTCGCGGCCCCACCTGCGCCGCATGCGCCGCTGGGGTGACGGCGGGCGGTTCCTCGATCGAATCGAGCGCATCCGCAGCCGCTGGCCGGAGGCCGCGTTCCGCTCCTCCTTCATCGTCGGCTACCCCGGCGAGACGGAGGAGGATCACGACCAGCTGCTGGCGTTCCTGTCGGACGCGGGCCTGGACTGGGCCGGGTTCTTCCCTTTCTCCGAGGAGCCCGGCACCTACGCCGCCACCCTCGAGGACCGGGTTCCGGCCGCCCTGGCCTCCGAGCGGCTGGCCGAGTGCTCCGAGCTGCAGGACGGCATCACCGCAGCCCGGCGGTCGGCTCTCATCGGGTCGAAGACGACGGTGCTGGTGGACGAGCCCGGCTCCGCCCGCAGCCACCGGGAGGCCCCGGAGATCGACGGGATCGTCCGGGTTCCCGATGATCTGGAACCGGGTAGGTGGGTCGATGTGATGGTCACCGCCGCTGCTGGTCCCGATCTCGAGGCCGAGCCGGTGGCGGGCGCCCGGGTCGCGGGGCACGGCTGATGGCGACCAAGGTGGCCGGCAAGTTCGAGTCCTCGGCTCTGGCCACCCCGGCCAATGCCATCACCGTGGTGCGCATCCTGGCCGCCCCGGTGATGCTCATGCTCATCGTGGACCTGAAGATCTCGTGGGTCGCGGCCGGGGCGTGGCTGGCGGTGGCCAGCACCGACTTCCTGGACGGGTGGGTCGCCCGCCGGCAGGGGGCCACCACCTCCGGGGCCTTCCTCGACCCGCTGGCCGACAAGGTCCTGGTCA
This sequence comes from Actinomycetes bacterium, assembly GCA_021816565.1. The sequence continues at coordinate 18,711 of JAKAXN010000025.1, read as the reverse complement.
TCGGGGCCCTGGCCTCACTCTCGGCCATCGGGCTGATCTCGTGGCTGCCCGTGGTGCTCATCGCCGGGCGGGAGGCGGTCATCAGCGCCTACCGCTCCGTCGTGGCCCGGCGGGGGATATCGGTCCCGGCCCGGCCCATGGCCAAGCTCAAGACCGCGGCCCAGGATTCGGCCGTCGGCTTCATCCTCATGCCGGCCACCGGGCTCCACCACCTGTGGATCGGCCAGACCATCCTGTGGGTGTCGGTGGGCCTGGCCCTGGTGAGCGGGGCGCAGTACCTGCTCGACAGCCGCCGCCCGGCCGACGGACCGGTGCGCATGGGGTCAGGAGCGGACGAGCTGCCGGCAGCCTGAGCCCGGGCGGTCTGGCAGTCTCTTCCGATGCGCTGCGAGGTCATAGCCATCGGCACCGAGCTGCTGCTCGGCCAGATCACCGACACCAACTCCGCCTGGATAGGCGAGCAGCTGGCCGCCGCCGGCATCGATTCGCACTACCAGACCAAGGTCGGGGACAACCAGGCCCGCATCGTGGCGGCCCTGAGGGCGGCGCTGGCCCGCAGCGACGCGGTGATCTGCTGCGGGGGTCTCGGGCCCACCAAGGACGACATCACCCGTGACGCCATCGCCGAGGTCCTGGGAGTCCCGCTCGACCTCGACGAGGAGGTGGCGGCGCGCATCGAAGCCATGTTCAGCTCCCGGGGCCGGACCATGGCGGTCAACAACATGCGCCAGGCGGAGGTCCCCCGCGGCGCCACCGTGATCCCGCAGGTGCGCGGCACCGCCCCCGGACTCATGTGCCGGATGGGGGACCGCAGCATCTACGCCGTTCCGGGCGTCCCCCACGAGATGCGCGAGATGATCACCCGGGCGGTCATCCCCGACCTGGTGGCCCGCTCCGGGGCGGCCGCCACCATCTTCAGCCGGACCCTGCGCACCTGGGGCCTGGCCGAGTCGGCCCTCGACGAGACCCTGGCCGGGCGCATGGCCGAGCTGGACCGGGCCCACGCCGAGGGGCGCCCGGCTCCGACCATCGCCTTCCTGGCCAGCGGCATCGAGGGCATCAAGGTCCGCATCACCGCCAAGGCCTCCTCGGAGGAGGAGGCCGAGGCGCTGGTCGCCTCGGAGGAGGCGGCGATCCGTGAATTGCTGGGCCCCGCCGTGTTCGGGGTCGACGAGGTCAACATGGAGGCCGCGGTGGGCCGGCTGCTGCTGGAGCGGGGCCTGGCCCTGGCGGTGGCCGAGTCGCTCACCGGGGGCCTGGTCGGTAGCCGCCTGACCGCCGTCCCGGGGGCCAGCGAATGGTTCCGGGGATCGCTGGTGGTCTACGCCAGCCAGGCCAAGCGGGATCTGCTCGGGGTGTCAGAGGGCCCGGTGGTCAGCGAGAGCGCCGCGGTGGAGATGGCCGTCGGTGCGGCCCGGGCCCTCCAGGCCGACGTGGGCCTGGCCCTGACCGGGGTGGCCGGACCCACCGAGCAGGACGGCCAGCCCGTCGGCACGGTGTGGGTCGGGCTGAGCGGGCCGGCCGTGGGCGGCGACGGAGCCCACCTGCTGCAGCTGGGCCGCTACGGCGGCGGGGCCCGGGAGCAGATCCGCCAGATCGCCACCATCTCGGCCCTGGACCTCCTGCGCCGGCGGCTCCTCGGGACCTGACGGTCACGGTGGCGCTCCCCACCCGCTGCTTCGTGGCGGTGGCCGCCCCACCCGAGCTGGCCGACCGCCTACGGGCCCTGGAACGCCCGTCGCGCCCGGGGCTGCGCTGGACGCCCGAGGAGCAGTGGCACGTGACCCTCGGGTTCTTCGAGGCGGTCGACCCCGACGCCCTGCTGGACGCCCTCGGCGCCCGGGCCGCCAGCCCGGCCGGGCTGCCGGCGGTCGAGGCCGTGGCCGGTCCCGCCCCCCGGGCCCTGGCCCGCCGGGTGTGGATCCTGCCGGTCGAGGGGCTGAGCGAGCTGGCGGCGGCGGTCGGGGAGGCCACCGCCGGGCTGGACCGGCCCCCGCCGGAGCCGCCCCCGCCGCCGGCACCGCCGGGACCGCCCCCGCCGTTGGGGCCGCCCCCGCCGCCCCGGTCGTCGGGGCCGTTCCGGGGTCACCTGACCCTGGCCCGGGCCCGGTACCCGTCCGCTCTGCGCCGCCTTCCCCGCCCGGACCTGGTGGTCCGCTGGCAGGTGCCCGAGATCATGGCGGTCCGCAGCGAGCTCCGATCCGACGGCGCCCGCCACGAGGTGCTCCGACGGTGGCCGCTGCCCCGACCCTGAGCCGGCCTGCCCCGACCCTGAGCCGGCCTGTCCCGACCCTGAGCCGGTCCGCACCCGGCATCCGGCATCGGGCCGCCCGGAGCCCGGCACCGGAACGCTCCGGCGATCCGCCGGGGTAGGTTGCCGCCCATGGTCGGCTCCATCCTCGGTAACCGTGTCCGCCGGGTCGAAGACCCGGATCTGCTCACCGGGCGAGGCACCTACATCGCCAACATGAAGGTGCCGGGCATGGCCCGGGCCGCGTTCGTGCGATCGCCGGTGGCCCACGCCCGGATCGCCTCCATCGACGTGTCCGAGGCCCGCCGGCAACCGGGGGTCGTCGCGGTGCTCACCGCCGCCGACCTCGGCGTCGGGGCCTTCCACGGCTTCATGGTCCTCAACGAGGCCTGCGCCCGGCCCCCCCTGGCCACCGACAAGGTGCGCTTCGTCGGCGAGGCGGTGGCCATGGTGGTGGCCGGGACCGAGGCCCAGGCCCAGGACGCCGCGGAGACGGTCGTGGTGGAGTACGACCCGCTGCCGGCGGTGGCCGACGTCGAGGAGGCGGTGGCCGACGGGGCGGCCCTGCAGTTCGAGGGCCTCGGCACCAACGTGGTGGCCGGCATGGCCGGCCGGGGCGACCCGCTGGAGGGGGCGACCCGGGTGGTGCGGGCCCGCTTGGAGAACCAGCGGGTCGCCGTGGTCCCCATGGAGGGCGACGCCATCGCCGCCGTCCCGGCCGGCCACGATCCCGACCCGGCATCGGACGGCTACGACATGACGGTCTACGTCTCGACCCAGATGCCCCACGGTTTCGCCCGTTCCATCGGCAAGGTCCTCGGCTACCCGGCCGACCGCCTGCGGGTGGTGGCCCCCCACGTGGGCGGCGGCTTCGGGGCCAAGGCCGGACTGGGCGCCGAGCACGCCGCCGTGGTGGCCGCCGCCCGCCTCCTGGGCCGGCCGGTCACCTGGGTTCAGCAGCGTTCGGAGAACATGGTCTCCATGCCCCACGGCCGGGGCCAGGTCCAGTGGATCGAGATGGGCTTCGACGACGACCTGCGCATCACCGGCATGCGCTGCCGGGTGCTCGGCGACGCCGGCGCCTACGCCGGCTTCGGCGGGGCGCTGGCCATCGGACCCACCCGGACCATGGCGCAGGGCGTCTACGAGATCCCCCGCATCCGCTACGACGTCGCCGCGGCCGTCACCAACACCACCCCGATGGGGGCGTTCCGCGGTGCCGGCCGGCCGGAGGCGGCCGAGTTCCTGGAGCGGATGATGGACCTGGCCGCCGCCGAGTTCGGGGTCGACCCGGTGGAGCTGCGCCGGCGCAACCTGCTGGCCCCGTTCGACTCGGGTTACACCACCGTCATGGGCACCTCGTACGACACCGGCGACTACGGGCTGGCCCTCGAGGAGGCCCTGCGCCAGGCCGGCTACGGGGAGCTGCGGGCCGAGCAGGACCGGCGCCGGCGCGCCGGGGACCGCCGCCAGATCGGCATAGGAGTCTCGGTGTACGTCGAGATCACCGGTGGGGGCTCGGGGGAGGAGTTCGGGGCCGTCGAGATCGCCGGGGACGGCACCGCCACCATCCGGGTGGGCACGTCGGCCCACGGGCAGGGCCATGCCACCTCGTTCGCCATGATCGTCTCCGACCGGCTGGGGATCCCCATGGAGGACATCCGCTTCGTGCAGTCCGATACGGCGGCCGTGCCCCGGGGCGGTGGCACCGGCGGGTCCCGTTCCCTGCAGGTCGGCGGCAGCGCCGTGCTGGGTGCCGCGGAGGAGGTGCTGCGCCAGGCCCGGGAGCTGGCCGCCGCTGAGTTGGAGGCCAGCGCCGATGACATCGTCGTGCACGACGACGGCCGCTTGGGGGTGGCCGGCGTCCCGGCCCGGGCCCTCACGTGGGCCGAGCTGGCGGCCGCCACCCCCGACGGCAACCTGGCCGCCGCGGTCGACATCAGGACCGAGGGAGCCAGCTTCCCTTTCGGCGCCCACGTGTCGGTGGTGGAGGTGGACCTGGACACCGGCTTCGTGAGACCTCTGCGCCACGTGGCGGTCGACGACTGCGGGCGTATCGTCAACCCGCTGCTCGTGACCGGCCAGCAGCACGGCGGCATCGCCCAGGGGATGGCCCAGGCCCTGTGGGAGCAGGTGGTCTTCGATTCCGACGGGAATCCCCTGACCGCCAACCTGGCCGACTACGCCATGCCGAGCGCGGCCGAGCTGCCGCCGTTCGAGACCTACAACACCGAGACCCCCACCGGCCGCAACCCCCTGGGCGCCAAGGGCATCGGCGAGTCCGGGACCATCGGCTCGACCCCGTCGGTCCACAACGCCGTCGTAGACGCCCTGTCCCACCTGGGGGTCCGCCACATCCCCATGCCCTGCACGCCCGAACGGGTGTGGCGGGCGGTCCGTGACGCCGCGGCCGTGGGTCCGCGGGTGCCGTGGAGCGAACCGCCGGCGGTGTTCGACCGGCTGCCGGGGCCCGGGGCCGGCGGGCGACCGGAGGCCGCCGACGCCGACATCTAGGACGCCTGGAACGTCACCGGGCTCCAGCTGGAGCCGCCGTCGTGGCTGATGAGCAGTGACTGGCCCGAAGCGGTGGTGACCAGGGCCACCGCCTGGGTGGCGGTGGTGTAGCCCACGTACTGGGCCCCGGTCGTGGCCGCCGCCGGGTAGGCGGTGGTCCAGCTGGCGCCCCCGTTGGTGCTACGGACGATGCCGCCGCCGGTGACGGCCAGGATGTCGGCCGGTTGACCGGGGGCTACCGCCCAGGAGCCGACCGTGTGGGCCGGGACGGTGCCCACGGGGGAGAAAGTGCTTCCCCCGTCGCTGGAGCGCAGCACCGTGAGCTGGCCCGCCGTGGTACCGGGCTGGGGTGGCCCCCACGTGCCCTCCGCACACCACGCCACCAGGTCGGTGGGGGAGGCGGCGGCCAGGCCGGCGGCGCCGTGACCGCTGCTGCAGGGGGCGGTCCACGCCCGCCAGCCGGCGCCGTCGGGGTTGCGGGCGCCCGATACCACCGTGCGGTTGTCGGTCAGGATCCAGCCGGTCCGGCCCTGCAGCACGATGGCGGGGGCCGGCAGGGGACCGCCGCCGATGGCCGGGCTGAGCGCCGAGGCCGTCCAGGAGCCGCCGACGGCCGGGGCCGAGTAGATGCCTTCGCCGGCCCCGGGCCGCAGGGTCACCAGGTACGCCACACCCGCCGACGCCTCCAGGTCGCCGACGGCCGCGCCCGGCCCCCCCGGGATGGTCTGGGCCTGCCACGCCGCCCCTCCGTCGTGGGTGACCCACAGGCTGGTGGAGGAGTAGATCCAGCCGTCGGCGGCATCGGCGAAGCGGATGTCGGCCGGGGCGTCCGTGGCCGCCGCCGGCAGGGTCAGGGCCGGAGCCCCGACCGGCGTCCAGCTGGCGCCGCCGTCGGTGGTGTGCGCCACTGCGGCGCACCGGCCGGCCGGGCAGCTGACCGCGCCGAGGGCCCAGCCCTCGGCGGCAGAGACGAACGTGACCGACAGCGGGGCGAAACCGGGAGCCACGCTGGCCGCCGCCCGGGCCACCGTGCTCGGCGGGATCGAGGTGGCCGGCGCCACGGTGGTGGCCGGGGCCGGCGGGGGAGCGGCGTGGCCGGCGGTGGTCGCAGTGGTGGCGCCCACCGTCGCGGCGGGGTCGGTGGCGGTGGCCACCGTGGCGTGGTGGCCGCCCTCGACGGCCAGGCCGGCGCCGCCGGCCACCAGCGCGGCGGCGGCCGCGGCCGCCACCAGGACCGGGGTGGGGGGGCGGCGCCTGCGGGTCTCCGGCAGGTACGGGCCGGTCATCTCCCCTTCCAGCGGGGGCTGCCCGGGACCCGGTCGCAGGGCCGAGGCCCGGCGGTGCAGCATCCGGCGGAGGGCGTCGGTGAGCTCTTGTTCGTTCATCTCTCCACGATCCTTCTCAGGTCGGCCAGGGCCCGGTGGGTGGCGGACTTGACGGTGCCGACCCGCCACCCGAGGAGGGAGGCGGTCTCGGCCTCGGTCAGGTCCAGGTAGAAGCGCAGCACCAGCACGGTGCGCCGCCTGGGGTCGAGGTGGTTGAGGGCGTCCCACATCTCGAGCTCCTCCCCCGGGGTCCGGGGGTCGACCGGCCCGGCCGGCTCCTCGCCCGCTCCGGTGGCCGGCCGGACGGTGCTGCGCCTCCCGTCCCGGCGGTGCCAGGTGTAGCAGGCGTTGACGACGCTGCGGCGCAGGTAGGCACCGGGGTGGTCGCCGGGGTCGATCCTGCCCATGACCCGGATGAAGCTGTCCTGGACCAGGTCCTCGGCCACGGCCTGCGACCCGGTGATCAGGTAGGCCAGGCGGACCAGGCCGTCACGCTCCGCCCGGTACACGTCGGTCCAGGTCAGGGGCGCCGGCTGTTCGTCCTGCACGCCATAACCTAAGCGGTGGTCCTCCACACCGGTTGGATTCACACCCCTACCACTCCACGGGGGTGGCCGGGGTTCCCGGCTTTCCGAACTTTCCTCTCCGGGCATCCACCATCGAACGTGTGTTTGGGGCTAGGGTGGCCGTCACACCCCCTTCGTAGGGTCGAGCCGAACGGATCGAAACCCCGACTGAGTGAGCGAGAGGAAAGCTGCGGTGGAACGAGACAAGGCCCTCGAGATGGCCATGGGCCAGATCGAGAAGCAGTTCGGCAAGGGCGCCATCATGCGGATGGGCGAGAACCTCGACATGCAGATCGAGGCCGTGTCCACCGGGGCGCTGTCGCTCGACATCGCCCTGGGCATCGGAGGCCTGCCCCGGGGACGCATCGTGGAGATCTACGGCCCCGAGTCGTCCGGTAAGTCGACCCTGGCCATGCACGCGGTGGCCGAGGCCCAGCGTAACGGCGGGGTGTGCGCCTACATCGACGCCGAGCACGCCATGGACCCGGTGTACGCCCGGGCCATCGGGGTCAACGTGGACGATCTCCTGATCTCCCAGCCCGACACCGGGGAGCAGGCCCTCGAGATCGCCGACATGCTCATCCGCTCCGGCGCCCTCGACGTGATCGTGATCGACTCGGTGGCCGCCCTGACCCCCCGGGCCGAGATCGAAGGCGACATGGGCGACTCGCACGTGGGCCTCCAGGCCCGGCTGATGTCGCAGGCCCTGCGGAAGCTGACCGCCACGCTCAACCGGTCGAACACCATCGCCATCTTCATCAACCAGCTGCGGGAGAAGATCGGCGTCATGTTCGGCAGCCCGGAGACCACCCCCGGCGGCCGGGCCCTCAAGTTCTACTCGTCGGTCCGGCTGGACATCCGCCGCATCGAGTCCATCAAGGACGGGGCCGAGGTGGTCGGCAACCGCACCCGGGTCAAGGTGGTGAAGAACAAGGTGAGCCCGCCGTTCAAGCAGGCCGAGTTCGACATCATGTACGGCAAGGGCATCAGCCGGGAGGGATCGCTGATCGACGTCGCCGTCGAGCTCGGGATCATCAAGAAGTCCGGGGCCTGGTACACCTACGAGGGCGAGCAGCTCGGTCAGGGCCGGGAGAATGCCAAGGCCTTCCTGGCCACCAACCTCGAGGTGATGATCGAGATCGACGAGAAGGTCCGCCAGCGGGTGGGCCTGGGCGCCGGCGAGGAAGCCCCCCTGGGCGCCGACCCGCTCGACGACGAGCCCATCACCCTCGACGACTGAGCAGCGCGACCGTCGTCGTGTTCCTCTGATTTGTCGAGCTTGAGGCTTTTGCCGGTGTCCGGCAGGGATGAGAGTCCTCTGAGGCGAAGTTTCAGAATGGAACAGATGGGTCACACCCGTCCGACAGGCAAGCAACACGCCTGAGGTGGGGGACGGAGCTGGGGAGTGTCAGGTTGATCGAAGTTCTGAAGGTCTCGAGCAAATCGAATCCGAACTCCGTAGCCGGCGCCCTGGCCGGGGTCGTCCGCTCGAGCGGGTCGGCCGAGATCCAGGTCGTCGGCGCCGGCGCTCTCAACCAGGCCATCAAGGCGGTGGCCATAGCCCGTGGCTACATGGCCCCCGCCGGCCAGGACCTCACGTGCCGGCCCACCTTCGCTGACATCCGCATCGACGGTGAGAGCCGCACCGCCATCCGCCTCGAGGTGGAGACCTGCGCACTGCGCCCGCTGGCCGGAGCGGCGGCCGCCGCGGGGGTGGCGGGGGCCGGGTCGCCGGCGTCGCCCGAGTGGAGGGACGGCGCCGGCGGACCGGTGTTGGACGGCTCCGCCGGCGAGGTCTGACCCGGCCGGGCATCTCCCTCTCGTAGAATGTGCGGCCGTGTCAGGGGACTCCCCGCGCCGGTACTACGTGCGCACTTTCGGCTGCCAGATGAACGAGCACGATTCGATGCGGATCGCCAGCCTGCTCGAAGACGACGCCATGGTGGCCTGCGACCGGCCGGAGGACGCCGACGTCATCGTCTTGAACACCTGCTGCATCCGGGAGAACGCTGACAACAAGCTGTACGGCCACCTGGGCCACCTCAAGACCCTGAAGGACCGCAACCCGGACCTGCAGATCGCCGTCGGGGGATGCCTGGCCCAGAAGGACCGCCAGTCCATACAGGAGCGGGCCCCCTGGGTGGACGCCGTGTGGGGCACCCACAACACCGGCCGGGCCACCGAACTCCTGGCCGCGGCCCGGCGCGACGGCCGAGCGGTCATCGAGGTGCTCGACGGCCCCGGCGACCAGGGCGCCGAGTTCCCCTCGGCCCTGCCGGTGCGCCGGGACCAGGGCTGGAGCGCCTGGGTCACCATCCAGATCGGATGTGACAACAACTGCGCCTTCTGCATCGTCCCGTCGGTGCGCGGTGGGGAGATCAGCCGGCCGTTCGGAGAGCTGGTGGCGGAGGTGGAGCGACTGGCCGCCGAGGGCACGGTGGAGGTCACCCTGCTCGGCCAGAACGTCAACTCCTACGGCCGGGATCTGACCACGACGCTGCGGGCCGACCCGGCCTGGCGGTCCGCCGGTCCGCTGGTGGGCGACGCGTGGACCGGGGACGACCGGCCCCGGGCCCGCCCGCTGTTCGCCGACCTGCTCCGGGCCGTGGGCCGGGTGGAGGGCATCCGGCGGGTCCGCTTCACCAGCCCCCACCCCAAGGACCTGAGGCCCGAGACCATCGAGGCCATGGCCACCGAGCCGGCCGTCTGCCCCCACCTGCACCTCCCGCTCCAGTCGGGCAGTGACCGGGTGCTGGCCCGGATGCACCGGGGCTACACCGCCGAGCGCTACCTGGAGCGCCTGGCCGCCGCCCGCTCCGCAGTGGACGACCTGGCGGTGACGACCGACATCATCGTGGGGTTCCCGGGCGAGACCGACGACGACTTCGAGCGCACCCTGCAGGTCGTGGCGGAGGCCGGCTACGACAGCGCCTACACCTTCATCTACTCCCCGCGGCCGGGCACCGAGGCCGCCGCCTGGACCGAGCAGTTCGTGCCGGCCGAGGTGGTGGCGGAGCGTTTCGAGCGGCTGCGGGTGGTGGTGGAGCGCTCCGCCCTGGCCCGCCACGAGGCCCGGGCCGGCAGGGTGGAGGAGGTCCTGATCGAGGGGCCGTCCAAGCGCGACCCGCGCACCGTCAGCGGGCGCACCGGTCAGGGCAAGCTGGTGCACATCCCGGCCGTGCCGGGCACGCTGCCGGCCGGGAGCTGGGCCGAGGTGCGCATCACCCGGGGGGCCCCGCACTTCCTGGAGGGGGAGCTGGTGGCCGTCACCGCCCGGCCCACCCACCGCACCCGCATCCCCGTGGTCGCCGTCTGAGCCCCCGGCCCCGCCATCTGGCGCTGGTCGGCTGCACCGCCTCGGGCAAGTCGGCCGTGGCCCTCGAGCTGGCCCGCCGGTTGGGCGACGTCGAGATCGTCACGGTCGACTCCATGCAGGTTTACCGGGGCATGGACATCGGCACGGCCAAGCCGGGGCCCGACGAGCAGGCCGAGATACCCCACCACCTCATCGACGTGGCCGACCCCGACGAGGAATGGAGCGTGACCCGGTGGGCCGCGGCGGCCGGCGAGGTGGTGGCGGACATCGAGAGCCGCGGCCTGCGGGCGCTCCTCGTGGGCGGCACCGGCCTGTACTTCCAGGCGGCGGTGGACGGCCTCACCCCGCCCGGGCAGTACCCGCAGGTACGCGCCGAGCTCGAAGCCGAGCCCGACACACCGGCCCTGCACCGGCGGCTGCAAGGCGTCGACCCGGTGGCCGCGGCGCGGATGGAGCCGACCAACCGTCGCCGGGTCATCCGGGCCCTGGAGGTGTCGCTGGGCAGCGGCCGCCCCTTTTCCTCCTTCGGTCCGGGGATGACCGCCTACCCGCCCACCCCGTGGCGGATCGCCGGGGTGTGGCTGCCCCGGGCGGTGGTGGCCGAGCGGATCCGGCTCCGCCTCGACGCCATGATCGCCGCCGGCCTGGTGGACGAGACGCAGGCTCTCCGGACCCGACCGGGCGGGATGTCGCGCACGGCCCGCCAGGCGCTCGGTTACCGGGAGGTGCTGGCCCACCTCGAGGACGGGCTGCCGCTGCAGTCGGCCGTGGAGGAGGCCGACCGGCGCACCAGGGCCTTCTCCCGGCGCCAGCGGATGTGGTGGCGGCGCGACCCCAGGGTGGCGTGGTACGGGGCGGTCGACAATCCGTTGGCCGTTGTCGGACAGATCCTGGGAGACTGGGGGGCGAGATGATCGACCTGATCAAGCTGCAGGGGATCGGTAACGACTTCCTCGTCCTCCTCGACGAGGACGGGACCGCCGCGCCCGGCCCGGAACTGGCGCTGGCCGTGTGTGACCGCCACCGGGGGATCGGCGCCGACGGGCTCATCCTGGGCCGCCGTCTGGGCCCGGACCAGGAGCTGTCGTTCCGCCTGTGGAACGCCGACGGTTCGGAGGCGGAGATGAGCGGCAACGGGATGCGCTGCCTGGCCCACGCCGCCCTCGACGCCGGCTGGGTCGAAGCCGACCGGCTCTTCGGGGTGATGACCCCGGCCGGCCGCCGGGAGGTGACCATACGCCGGACCGCAGCGGGGGCGACCTGGGCGGTGGTCGACATGGGCCCGGTCAAGGTCCGCCCCGACGGCGACGCCGACCGCTGCAACGTCGGTCACGGCTCGATGCTGGTGGACGTGGGCAACCCCCACCTGGTGGTGCTCGGCCCCGACCCGGACACGGTGGACGTGACCACCCTCGGCCCGCAGCTCGAGCGGTCCGACCCGGCCGGGCTCAACGTCGAGTTCGCCACCCTCGGCCCCGATCCCGACAGCGTCACCATGAGGGTGTGGGAGCGGGGCGTGGGTGAGACCCAGGCGTGCGGCACCGGGTCGTGCGCGGCGGCCGCCGCCCTGCACCACTGGGGCCGGGTGGGCCGGGCCGTCACCGTCTACCAGCCCGGTGGGGCGGTGGCGGTGGAGCTGCGTCCCGACGGCACGGCCACCCTGGCTGGCCCGAGCGTCCGGATCGCAGAGTGCCGGGTCGGGTCGCCTCTGTGAGCCTCATCGAACGCAGTTTCCGGGAGAAGATCGTCCTGGTCGGCGTGACCGTCCCCCCGCAGACGGAGGAGCAGACGGAGAACCACCTGGAGGAGCTGGCCCTGCTGATCGACACCGCCGGCGCCGACGAGGCGGCCCGGGTGGTGCAGCGGCGCGATCATCCGGACCCGGCCACCTTCGTGGGGAAGGGCAAGGCGGAGGAGCTGCGGGACCTGTCCGAGGCGGTGGACGCCGACACCGTCGTCTTCGACGACGAGCTCAGCCCGGCCCAGTCGCGCAACCTGGAGAAGATCCTCGGGCGCACGGCCATTGACCGCACCGCGGTGATCCTCGACATCTTCGCCCAGAACGCCCGCACCCAGGAAGGCAAGGCCCAGGTGGAGCTGGCCCAGCTGCGCTACCGGCTGCCCCGCCTGCGGGGCCGGGGCACCCAGCTGTCCCGGTTGGCCGGCGGCATCGGCACCAGGGGCCCCGGCGAGACCCAGCTCGAGGCCGACCGCCGGCGCCTGGTTCGGCGCATGAACCGCCTGGAGAGCGACCTGCGCCGGCTCACCGAGCAGCGGCGGCTGCAACGCAAGGCCCGCCGCCGCAGCCGGCTGGCCAGCGTGTCGCTCGTGGGCTACACCAACGCCGGCAAGTCCACCCTGCTCAACAAGCTGACCGACGCCGGGGTGCTGGTCGAGGACCGGCTGTTCGCCACGCTGGACCCCCGCACCCGCCGGCTCCAGCTGCCCGGCGGCGAGGCCGTCCTGCTCTCCGACACCGTGGGCTTCGTGCGCAAACTGCCCCACCAGCTGGTGGAGGCGTTCCGTTCCACCCTGGAGGTGGTGACCGAGTCGGACCTGCTGGTGCACGTGGTGGACAGCACCAGCCCCGATCCGGAGGCCCAGATCGACGCCGTGCGGTCGGTGCTGGAGGAGATCGGCGGGGCCGACGTGCCGGAGCTGCTGGCGTTCAACAAGAGCGACGCGGCCGGCTCCGAAGCGGCCCGGCTGGCCGGCCGCCATCCCGGTTCGGTCATCATCTCGGCTGTGACCGGGGAGGGGATAGAAGACCTGCTGGTGGCCGTCGGTGACCGGTTGCGGGCTGCGGCCTCGGTTCTAGAGCTGGTGGTGCCCTATGACCGGGGCGACGTGCTGGCCGCCGTCCACCGGGAGGGCGAGGTGCTGACCGAGACCCATGAGGAGGACTGCGCCCACCTGAGGGTGAGGGTGGACCCGGCCGGGGCGGCCCGCTTCCGCGAGTTCGCGGTGCCCTCGTCGTGAGCGCGACCGGCGGGGCCGGCTTCGTCCCCCCCGCCTACCCCTACGACCGGCTCGAGCCGGCCAAGAAGGCGGCCGCCGGGTTCGACGGCGGGATCATCGACCTGTCCATCGGTACACCCAGCGACCCGCCCCCGGCCGGTGTGCTCGAGACCCTGGCCGCCGTGTCGTCCACCGCCGACGCCGACGGCGCCGCCCGGGGCTACCCGCCCTCCATCGGCACCCGGGTCTTCAGGGAGGCCGTCCGGGCCTGGACCGCGGCCCGACTGGGTGCCGCCGTGCCGGCCGAGGCCATCGGTGCCTGCGTGGGCACCAAGGAGTTCGTGGCCACCACCCCCCAGTGGCTGAAGCTGCGCCGGCCCGACCGGGACACCGTCCTGTACCCGGCGGTCTCCTATCCCACCTACGAGATGGGCGCCACCCTGGCCGGGCTGCGGGCCGTGGCGGTGCCCCTCGACCGGAACTGGCGCCTGGACCTCGCAGCTGTCGACCCGGCCGACGCGGCCCGGGCCCTGATGCTGTGGGTCAACACGCCCGGCAACCCCGCCGGCGGGCTCGACGACCTGGAGGCGGCCGCCGGGTGGGGCCTGGCCCACGGGGTGCCGGTGTTCAGCGACGAGTGCTACGCCGAGTTCACCTGGGACGGCCCGCCCCGCACCGTTCTCGGCCACGGGGCCGGGCCCGACGGCATCGACGGGGTGGTGGCGGTGCACTCCCTGTCGAAGCGGTCGAACATGGCCGGGATGCGCGTCGGCTGGTACGCCGGCGATCCCGACCTGGTGGCCTACCTGCAGGAGGTGCGCAAGCACGCCGGCCTCATGGTCCCCGGCCCGGTCCAGCAGGCCGCCGTGGCGGCCCTGGCCGACCAGGATCACGTGGAGCGCCAGCGGGGCCTGTACCTCGAGCGGCTCCGATTCGCTGCGGAGGTCCTGGCCGCCGTGGGCGTGAGCTGCCCCCTCCCCGGTGGCGGGTTCTACCTGTGGGCCCCGGTCCCCGGGGGGGACGAGTGGGAGTGGACCTCCTGGTTGGCCTCCACCGGCGGGGCTCTGGTGTCACCGGGTTCCTTCTACGGCCCGGCCGGTGCCGGATTCGTGCGCCTGGCCGCGGTGGCGCCCATGGAACGACTGCAGCTGATGGCCTCCCGCCTCGGCGTCCAGCCCCGGCCGACCCCGTAGCCGGGCTCGGCATCGGGCACCGGACGCCGGGATGCCACGGCGGATCCGGGGAGCTTTTTCCCATCGGGTAGCGTCGCAGGCCATGGCAGACCTCGAGTCGCAGATCCAGGAGCTGTGGGAGCGCCGCGACGGCATCGGTCCCGATGACGCCGATGCGGCGGCGACGGTCCGGGCCGCGGTGGAGCTGCTCGACCGGGGCGAGGCCCGGGTGGCCGAGATCGGCCCCGACGGTGAGCCGGTGGTCCACGAGTGGCTGAAGCAGGCCATCCTGCTGCTGTTCCGGGTGTCGGCCCTCGAGACGGTGGAGGCCGGGCCTTTCGAGTTCGTGGACCGGCTCCCGCTCAAGCGGGACTACGCCGCCGCCGGTGTGCGGGTCGTGCCGGGGGCGTCGGCGCGGTGGGGCAGCCACCTCGAGCCGGGCGTCATCATGATGCCGAGCTACGTCAACATCGGGGCCCGGGTGGGATCGGGCAGCATGGTCGACACCTGGGCGACGGTGGGCAGCTGCGCCCAGATCGGCCGCAACACCCATCTCTCCGGCGGGGTCGGCATCGGTGGAGTGCTCGAGCCGCCCCAGGCCGCGCCGGTGATGATCGGCGACGAGTGCCTGATCGGCAGCCGCTGCGTGGTGGCCGAGGGGGCCCGGGTGGGGGACGGAGCGGTGCTCGGTGCCGGTTGCATCCTCACCGGGACCATCCCGGTCATCGACGCGGAGACCGGTGAGGAACTGTCCCGGGGCGTGGTGCCCAGCTGGTCGGTGGCCGTTTCGGCTACCAGGCCCCGCCGCTACCCGGGTGGGGAGTTCGGCATGTCGTGCGTGCTGGTCATCCGCCGGCTCGAGCCGGGGGACCGCCACGACAAGTCGAAGCTCAACGACATCCTCCGCCAGCACGGAGGCACCCTCTGACCGACCTCCTGGCCGCTACCGCCGCGCTGGTCGACATCCCGTCGGTCAGCCATGACGAGCGGGCCCTGGCCGACCGGGTGGAGGCCCAACTGCGGGCCACGGGCCGGCTGGAGGTGCGGCGCATCGGCGACAACGTGATCGCCCGTACCGGCCTCGGTCGCCCCCGCCGCCTGCTGCTGGCCGGACATCTCGATACCGTCCCGGCCAACGGCAACGCCCGTTCCCGTCTCGAGGGCGAGACCCTGTGGGGCCTGGGTAGCGCCGACATGAAGGGCGGCCTGGCGGTGATGCTGGACCTGGCCGAGGCCGTCACCACCCCGGCCGTCGATGTCACCTGGGTCTTCTACGTGGCCGAGGAAGTGGCGCGCGAGCACAACGGGCTGCTGCAGATCGAGGCGGCGGACCCCTCGCTGCTGCACGCCGATGCCGCGGTCCTCGGTGAGCCCACCGGCGCGATGATCGAGGCCGGCTGCCAGGGCGTGCTCAAAGCGGAGGTGACCCTCGGCGGCGCCCGGGCCCACACCGCCCGTCCGTGGATGGGCACCAACGCCCTGCACCGGATGGGCCCGGTCCTCGATCTGCTGGCGTCGGGTTGGGAGCGCCGCCCGGTAATCGACGGTTGCCGCTACCGCGAGGCGGTGCAGGCGGTGCGCGCCGAGGCCGGGGTGGCCACCAACGTGGTGCCCGACCGGGCCACCCTGGTCCTCAACCACCGCTTCGCCCCCGACCGTGACGAAGCCGGCGCCGAGGCCCAGCTGCGGGGGTGGATCGGCCCGCTGCTCAGCCCGGAGCTGGGCGATTCCCTCACGGTCGTCGACTCGAGCCCGGCCGCTCCGCCCAACCTGACACATCCACTGCTGGACGCTTTGCTGCGCAGCACCGGAGCCGAACCGAGGGCCAAGCTGGGCTGGACCGATGTGGCGTTCTTCACTGAGCGGGACATCCCGGCGGTCAACTTCGGTCCCGGCGACCCCGAGCTGGCCCACACCGCGGATGAGCGGGTCACCGCTGCGGATCTGGACCGGGCCCGGGCCTGCCTGCGGGCGATCCTGACCGCCGGCGCCTGACCCGGCGCCGGCCGACTCCTAGAGCCGGCGCAGCACCGTGACCACCTTGCCGTATATGTGGACCTCCGCCGGGTCGAACACCATCGGTGCCATGGCCGAATTGGCCGGGTTGAGCACCACCTTGGAGCCTTTGCGGGCGTAGGTCTTGACCGTGGCCTCGTCCCCCGGGATGCCGGCGACGACCACATCGCCCTTCTCGGCCTGCTCCTGCTGGCGGACCACCACGAAGTCCCCGTCGAGGATCCCGGCCTCGATCATGGACTCCCCCCGGACCCGCAGCATGAACAGCGATCCGTCCCCGGTGAAGTCCTCCGGTAGCGGGAGCAGCTCCTCGACGTTCTCCTGGGCCAGGACGTCGGTCCCGGCCGCCACCTCGCCGAGCAGAGGGACGTGGCGGGTCGGACGCCGGTCGATGGGAGCCCCCGACATGGCGTCGTAGCGGACCTCGATGGCCCTGGGCTTGGTCGGGTCCCGCCGGAGGAATCCCTGCTTCTGCAGGGTCGTCAGGTGGGTGTGGACGGTCGACGACGAGGTCAGGCCCACGGCCTCGCCGATCTCCCGGACCGAGGGCGGGTAGCCCCTCTCGCGGATCTGGGCGGCGATGAAATCCAGTATCTCCCGGCGCTTACCGGTGAGCTCCGTATCGGCCAAGGCGTCTTCCTTTCGCTGCCCGTCGCTCCCGCCAGGGAGCCCTTTACGCGATTTCACGCTACCCGGTGATTCGCGTCGGGGCAAACATCTGTTCGAATTTCCTGTTGACAGCGAACACCCGTTCGTGGTGAGATGACTCCGAACAAGCGTTCGACCCGGGCCGGCGGAGAGCTGGAGGGAGGCCCGGGCTCGACAGCCCGGGCTCACGCCCGTGCGACAGCTGCAGTCCGACAGCCGTAGTCCCAGCCCGGATCCGTCCGGTCCGAACAAGAGGAAGGTCCTCCAGTGGTTGCTGTTTTCGCCGACACTCGCCGTCCCCGCCAGGCTCTGCCCGATCTGCAGGTGGCCGCCCGCCTGAGGGCGGTGCCGGCGCCCCGCCTCCACCCGTCGGTCTACCGGCGGCGCCGGCTCCTGGCCGCCGGCCTCCTGCTGCTCGCGATCGCGGCTGTGCTGGTGACGGCGCAGTCCGCTCTGGCCGGCACCGGTGGTGGCCCCCTCACCACCACCGGTGCTGCTGCCGCCGGCCGGTCCATGGTCCCCGCCGGCGCCCAGGAGTGGGTGGTCCGTCCGGGTGACACGCTTTGGTCCATCGCCCGGGCCCTGGATCCGAAGGGCGACGTACGGCCACTGGTCGACCGGCTGGCTTCGGAGGTGGGCGGGGCAACGGTCTATCCGGGGCAGGTCATCCCGCTTCCCGGGGCTTCCTCCCGCTAGAGCGGCCATCCCGGGTCGTCCAGAGCCCGGGCAGCGGGATAGCGTCAGGGTGTGCGTTGCCCGCGCTGCTCCGAGGTGGATGACAAGGTGGTTGACTCCCGCTCCGCCGACGACGGCTCGGCCATCCGCCGGCGCCGGGAGTGCCTGGCCTGCGGCCAGCGCTTCACCACCTACGAGCGGCTCGAGGAGGTTCCGTTCCTGGTGGCCAAGCGATCCGGGCAGCGCCAGCCGTTCGACCGGACCAAGGTCGCTGCAGGTATCGGGGCGGCGGCCAAGAACCGCCCGGTCTCGGCTGATGCCATAGAGGCCATGGCGGCCGACGTAGAGGAATCGCTGCGCATGGCCGGGTCGGAGGTGACCTCGGAACAGGTCGGCATGGCGGTGTTGGAACGTCTGCGGGCGGTGGACGAGGTGGCGTACCTACGCTTCGCCAGCGTGTACAAGGATTTCTCGGCGGCCGGGGACTTCGAACGGGAGGCCGGCCTGCTGAAGTCGACGGAGCCGAAGCGGGCGGCCGAGCCGGACCAGGGCCCGTAGTCCTGCACAACCGGGCCGGCCCCTGCTCCTGCCGGGGACGCCGAGGCCCCCGTAGTGGTGCGGTTCGGGACCTAGGTCCCGGCCCGGACGGCTCCCCGGTGGGGATAGCTTCGTAGCAACGGTGGCTGCAACGTCGGAGCCCGGAAGCGGAGGTGGAGGGGATGCGAGTAGGTGTGCTGACCGGTGGCGGCGACTGCCCGGGCCTCAACGCGGTCATCCGGGCGGTGGTCCGCAAGGGGGAGGTGGGCTACGGCGACGAGTTCGTGGGCTTCCTCGACGGCTGGCGGGGGGTGATCGACAACCGCACCGTCTCGCTGGATGTGGAGCGCTGCCGGGGCATCCTGCCCAGGGGCGGCACCATCCTGGGTACCTCCCGGACCAACCCCTACAAAGTCGACGGCGGAGTGGCCCGGACCCTGGACAATCTGCGGTCCCAGCGCATCGACGCCCTCATCGCCATAGGGGGTGAGGACACCCTGGGGGTGGCCAACAAGCTGAGCGGGGAGGGGGTGGCGGTGGTGGGGGTGCCCAAGACCATCGACAACGACCTGTCAGCCACCGAGGTGACCTTCGGTTTCCACACCGCCGTGCAGATCGCCACGGAGGCCATCGACCGCCTCCACACCACCGCCGAATCCCACGACCGGGTGATCGTCTGCGAGGTCATGGGCCGCCACGCCGGCTGGATCGCCACCTACGCCGGCATAGCGGG
>JAKAXN010000398.1 GCA_021816565.1 Actinomycetes bacterium | reverse complement strand
GCAGGTTGATGTCGCTCAGGTCCATCGTTGCTCCCCTCTGCGCCGGCCCCCGGTCCCCCCGATCGGACGGCTATCCGTAACGCGTTTCAGTTTTCTAGCACCGGGCGGACCCGGTGTCGAGGAGACCTGGCCGCGGTCGCGGCGATCAGCCGAGCCAGTCGGCGATCACCTCGTCGGTGTCGCGCCCCGGCGGCGGTGGGGCCCCGGCCACCCGCCCGGGGGTGACCGACAGACGCGGCGCCGGGGCCGGCTGGATCGTCCCGGCCAGGTCGGTGAAGGTGCCCCGGGCCCGGTTGTGCGGGTGGGACTCGACCTCGTCGAGCTCGAGCACCGGAGTCACGCAGGCATCGCTGCCGGAGAAGTGCTGCTCCCAGTCGGCTCGGGTGCGGGTACGGAAGGTCGCCGCCAGGACCTCCTTGACGGCAGGCCAGGAGGCCCGGTCCATCTGCGCCGGAAGCCGTGCCGGGTCCAGTCCCAGGCCGGCCAGCAGGGCCGCGTAGAACTGCGGCTCGATGGCCCCCACCGCCACGAAGCGACCGTCGGCGGTTTCGTAGCAGTCGTAGAAGGGCGCCCCCGAGTCGAGCAGGGTGGTGCCGCGCGGGCTGACCGCGTCGCGGTTGGCGAAGAACGGCAGCATCAGCAGCGCCGCCCCCTCCACCATCGACGCGTCGACGACCTGGCCCCGGCCGCTGCGCCGGGCCTCGTGCAGGGCGCAGAGGACGCCGAACAGCAGGAGCATGCTCCCACCCCCGAAGTCGCCCACCAGGTTGAGCGGGGGAGTGGGCGGGTCGCCGGCTCGGCCGATGCGCGACAGGGCACCGCTCATGGCGATGTAGTTGATGTCGTGGCCGGCCCGGTCGGCCATGGGCCCGTCCTGGCCGTAGCCGGTCATCCGGGCGTAGACCAGGGAGGGCCGGCGGGCCAGGCAGTCGTCGGGCCCGACCCCCAGCTTCTCGGCCACTCCCGGCCGGAAGCCCTCCACCAGCACGTCCGCCGCCCCGACCAGACGCAGCACCAGGTCCGCCCCGGCGGCGGTCTTCAGATCCGCCGTCACCGACCGCTTGCCCCGGCCGAGCAGCGGGGAGTTGAGCGGCGGGGGCGGGCCGGGCCGGTCTACGCGCACCACGTCGGCTCCCATGTCGGCCAGCAGGGCCGCCGCGAACGGTGCCGGGGCCAGGCTGGCCAGCTCCAGGACCCGCACGTCGCGAAGCGGCCCCTCCCTCGGTTCGTCCCCCACGGGATCGACACTAGGTCGCCCGGCCGGTCTTATGCTCCAGGCGTGACCGGTCCTCTCGGATGGTGGCGGGTCGTGGAGATGACCGACCTGCGGGGTGCGATGTGCGGGCGGATCCTGGCCGACCTCGGGGCCTCGGTAACCGCCATCCGGCCTCCGGGGTACGCGCCGCTGGCGTCGCTGGAGGTCGCCGACGGCTACCGCAACGCCGGCAAGGTGGTGGTCCACGCCGACCTGGACGGGGCTGAGGGGCGGGGCCGGCTGGACGAGATGCTACGGGAAGCCGACGTCCTGGTCGAGAACCTGACGGCCGACCAGCGGCGCCGCCGCGGCCTGACCCCCGACGAGGTGGCGGAGCGGTACCCGGCGCTGGTGCACGTGGCCATGGCCGACTTCGGTCTGAGCGGGCCCCGCTCCGGATGGCGCCTCGATCCGCTCACCGCCCAGGCGGCCGGGGGGACGCTCTTCGCCAGCGGTTTCCCCGACCGGGCCCCGTGCTGGTTCCCCGGCTTCCTGGGGCCGGACAGCGCTTCGGTGTACGGGTTCGTGGGGGCGGTGGCCGCCATGATCGACCGGGACCGCCACGGCCGGGGGCAGCTGGTCGAGGTGAGCGTGCAGGAGGCCACCCTGGCCGGCACCAACCCGTGGTCGGTGGCCATCTCCGACTACCTCAAGATCAACCCGTTCCTGCCGGCCGAGGGCCGGCGCAACGCCGACGGCTACTACTGGGTGCTGCCGGCCCGCGACGGCTGGGTCCGTACTGTCATCGGCAACGACAAGCAGTGGCGGGGATTCCTCCGGCTGCTGGGTGAGCCGGAGGTCCTGATGGCGCCGGAGTGGGGAGAGGCGCTCTACCGCAGGATGAACTCCGACGTGATCAGGCTGGTGGCCGGGGAGCTGCTGACCGACCGGACCCGCCGGGAGCTGTTCGAGCAGGCGCAGGAGGTGGGGGCGACGCTCGGGGTGATCCACTCGCCGGCGGAGTTCGTGGCCCACCCGCAGACGACCGCCCGGGCGGTGTTCTCCCCGGCCGGGCTGCCGGGGCTGGAGGGCGCCCCGATGGTGCGGCCGCCGCTGGCGTTCTCGGCGACGGCCTGGCCGCCCGGCCGTCCCCCGGCCCGGACCGGCTCCCCGGAGCCGGCCGGTCTGCCCCTGGCCGGCACCACCGTGGTGGAGTTCGGGATGGCGGCGGTGGGCCCCGAGGTGAGCCTGGTCCTCTCGGAGCTGGGGGCGGAGGTGGTCAAGGTGGAGTCGAGCGCCCACCTCGACGTGCTGCGGGTATCGGGATTCGACCGGATCAACTGCGGCTTCGCCTTCAACGCCGAGTGCCGGGGCCGGCGCAGCGTGGCGCTCAACCTGGACACCGACCGGGGCCGGGAGCTGGCTGCCGCCCTGTGCGCCCGGGCCGACGTGGTGGTGGAGAACTACCGGGGCGGGGTGCTCGACGGGATGGGTCTGGGCTACGACTCGGTCAGGGCCTCCAACCCGGCGGTGGTCTACGCCTCGTCGCAAGGATACGGGCGGCTCGGGCCTCTGGCCGCGATGCCGGCCTACGGCCCGCTCAATCTGGGCTTCGTCGGGCTGCACCACCTGTGGAACCACCCCGATGCCCCGTACCCGTGCGGCACCTCACTCAACCACCCGGACCACCTGGCCGGGAAGTTCCTGGCCGGGGCGGTGCTGATCGCCCTCGACCACCGGGCCCGCACCGGGGAGGGGCAGCGGGTGGACCTGGCCCAGACCGACTTCGCCGCCTGGCTCTGCGGCCAGGTCTACATGGAGAGCTGGCGCCACGGCGGCGGTCCCCCGGCCGCCGGCAACGCCAGCCCGGCCGCCTGCCCGCACGGGGTCTTCCCGGCGGCCGGAGAGGACCGCTGGGTGGCCGTGGCGGTCCACACCGACCCCGAGTGGGACGCGCTGTGCGGGGCCCTCGGATGGCGACCCGACCCCGGACTGTCCGACCTGGCCGGTCGGCTGGCCCGGTCCGGCGAGATCGAGGCCCGCCTGTCGGCGTGGACCGCGGCCCACGACCCGGCGGAGGCGGCGGCGTTCCTGCAGGAGCGGGGCGTGACCGCGGCCCCGGTGATGGGGCCCCTCGACCACCTCTCCGACGGGCACCTGGCCGACCGGGGCTTCCTGGTGACTTTGCAGCACCCCGAGGTCGGGTCGGAGCGCCACGCCGGGAACCCGCTGCGGATGTCCCTCACCGGGCAGAGGGTGGCGGCCTCGGCCCCCTGCCTGGGAGCCGACACCGAGGCCGTGCTCGGCGACATGCTCGGCATGGGTCCGGCCGAGGTGGCGGCGCTGGTGGCCGCCGGGGTGTGCGTGTAGGAGCTAGGCCGTCGGGGACGCCTCGGCCGGCGTCGAGGGCTGCCGGTCGGCGGTGCGGTAGTCCCCGAAGGGGGCGTCGCGCTTGGTCAGGGCCTCGGTCAGGCCCTTCTTCATGTCCGTCATGAAGGCCTGCATCGACTGCTGGTGGACCCCGAGGGCGCACAGCTCGGTGCCGATGCGGATACCGGTGCGCAGCCCCATGACCTCCATCTGGCGGTGCACGACCCGCTTGTTGATCTGCACCACGTCGGGGGGGAGCTTGGCGATCTTCGACGCCACCGCCAGCACCCGCTCGTCGAGATCCTCGACGGGGAACGCATCGTTGGCCCAGCCGACGCGCACGGCCTCGACCCCGGACATGGAATCGCCGGTGAGCATGGCCTCCATGGCCTTGCGCATGCCCATCGTCCAGGCGTGGAAGTGCATGTCCGGCACGCCGAAGCGGACCGCCGGGTACCCGATCTGGGCGTCCTCGGCCACGTAGATCAGGTCGCAGCCCGACGCCAGCTCCGAGCCTCCGGCCAGGCAGTAGCCGTGCACCTGGGCGATGACCGGCTTGGCCAGGTCCCAGATGCTCATCCACCCGTCGGTCACGTGGCGGGGCCACTGGCCGTCGCCGGCCGCGGTGAAGAACGGCAGGTCCAGTCCCTCGTTGCCGCCGCCCAGGTCGTAGCCGGCGGAGAAGCACTTGCCGGCGCCGCGGATGACGCTCACCCGCACCGAGTCGTCCCGGTCGGCCTCGTGCAGCGCGTCCAGGATCTCCCCGCGCAGCGGGTGGAACAGGGCGTTGCGCTTGTCCGGCCGGTTGAGGGTGATGCGCCGCACTCCCTCGGCCGGCTCGTCCACCAGGATGACGCTGTAGGTCACGGA
>JAKAXN010000397.1 GCA_021816565.1 Actinomycetes bacterium | reverse complement strand
TCCGTGACCTACAGCGTCATCCTGGTGGACGAGCCGGCCGAGGGAGTGCGGCGCATCACCCTCAACCGGCCGGACAAGCGCAACGCCCTGTTCCACCCGCTGCGCGGGGAGATCCTGGACGCGCTGCGCCAGGCCGACCGGGACGACTCGGTCCGGGTGAGCATCATCCGCGGCGCCGGCAAGTGCTTCTCTGCCGGCTACGACCTGGGCGGCGGTAACGAGGGACTGGACCTGCCGTTCTTCACCGCGGCCGGTGACGGCCAGTGGCCCCGCCACGTGACCGACGGCTGGATGAGCATCTGGGACCTGGCCAAGCCGGTCATCGCCCAGGTGCACGGCTACTGCCTGGCCGGCGGCTCGGAGCTGGCCTCGGGCTGCGACCTGATCTACGTGGCCGAGGACGCCCAGATCGGGTACCCGGCGGTCCGCTTCGGGGTGCCGGACATGCACTTCCACGCCTGGACCATGGGCATGCGCAAGGCCATGGAGGCCATGCTCACCGGTGACTCCATGTCCGGGGTCGAGGCGGTGCGGGTCGGCTGGGCCAACGATGCGTTCCCCGTCGAGGACCTCGACGAGGCGGTGCTGGCGGTGGCGGCGAAGATCGCCAAGCTCCCCCCCGACGTGGTGCAGATCAACAAGCGGGTCGTGCACCGCCAGATGGAGGTCATGGGGCTGCGCACCGGGATCCGCATCGGCACCGAGCTGTGCGCCCTCGGGGTCCACCAGGAGTCGATGCAGGCCTTCATGGCGGACATGAGGACGGGACTGACCGAGGCCCTCACCAAGCGCGACGCCCCCTTCGGGGACTACCGCACCGCCGACCGGCAGCCCTCGAACCCGGCCGAGGCGTCCCCGACGGTCTAGCTCCTACACGCACACCCCGGCGGCCACCAGCGCCGCCACCTCGGCCGCATCCAGGCCGAGCATCCCGGCGAGCACGGCCCCGGTGTCAGCTCCCAGGCAGGGCGCCGAAGCCGCCACCCTCTGCCCGGTGAGCGACATCCGCAGCGGGTTACCGGCATGGCGTTCCGAGCCGACCTCGGGGTGCTGCAGGGTCACCAGGAAGCCCCGCTCGGCCAGGTGCCCGTCGGTCAGGTGGTCGAGGGGACCCATCACCGGGGCCGCGATCACCCCCTGCTCCTGCAGGAACGCCGCCGCCTCCGCCGGGTCGCGGGTCGCCGTCCATGCCGACAGGCGCTCCTCGATCTCGCCGGCGCGGGCCAAGCGGCCGGCCAGGTCGGAGAGCCCGGGGTCGGGGGGCCACCCGAGGGCCCGGCACAGCGCCTCCCACTCGCGGTCGGTGTGGACCGCGACAGCCATCCACCGGTCCTCGCCGGCCGCCGGGTAGACGCCGTGCGGGCAGGCGGCCGGGCTGGCGTTGCCGGCGGCCGGCGGGTCAGCGCCGTGCAGCCAGCTCTCCATGTAGACCTCGCCGCGGAGCCAGGCGGCGAAGTCGGTCTGGGCCAGGTCCACCCGCTGCCCCTCCCCGGTGCGGGCCCGGTGGTCCAGGGCGATCAGCACGGCCCCGGCCAGGAACTTCCCGGCCAGGTGGTCCGGATGGTTGAGGGTGGTGCCGCAGGGGTACGGGGCGTCGGGGTGGTTCCACAGGTGGTGCAGCCCGACGAAGCCCAGATTGAGCGGGCCGTAAGCCGGCATCCCGGCCAGCGGGCCTCCCCTCCCGTAGCCCTGGGACGAGGCGTACACCACCGCCGGGTTGGAGGCCCGGACCGAGTCGTAACCCAGGCCCATGGCCTCCAGCACCCCGCCCCGGTAGTTCTCCACCACCACGTCGGCCCGGGCACACAGGGCGGCGGCCAGCTCCCGACCCCGGTCGGTGTCCAGGTTGAGCGCCACGCTGCGCCGGCCCCGGCACTCGGCGTTGAAGGCGAAACCGCAGTTGATCCGGTCGAACCCCGATACCCGCAGCACGTCGAGGTGGGCGCTCGACTCCACCTTGACCACCTCCGCTCCCAGTTCCGACAGGACCAGGCTCACCTCGGGGCCCACCGCCGCCATCCCGAACTCCACCACGGTGGTGCCGGCCAGGGGCAGGCCGGCCGGCTCCGGGGGGCCGGTCCGGGCCGGGGGGCGGCCGGGCGGTGGGGTCGCCCCGGCCGAGAACGCCAGCGGGGGCCGCACCATCGGGGCGCCCTCCAGGCCGGGCAGCCCGGCGGGGGCGAACACCGCCCGGGCGGTCGTCTGCGGGTGGGCCACGTACTCCGCCGGCGAGTGGATCACCCCGAGCGTGGCCCCCACCTCCTGCGCCTGCTCGAACAGCTCCCGGCGGGTCCGGTCGGCCAGCAGGTCCCCGGCCACCAGCCTGATCACGTCGGAGTTCATCCTGCGGTGGAGCGCCTCTCCCCACTCCGGCGCCATCAGCACCTCCGGCTCGCCCAGCAGCCGGAGGAAGCCCCGCCACTGCTTGTCATTGCCGATCACGGTACGGACCCAGCCGTCGCGGGCCGGCAGCACCCAGTAGTAGCCGTCGGCGTTGCGCCGGCCCTCGGCCGGCAGGAACGGGTTGATCTTCAGGTAGTCGGAGATGGCCACCGACCACGGGTTGGTGCCGGCCAGGGTGGCCTCCTGCACGCTCACCTCGACCAGCTGCCCCCGACCGTGGCGACCCCGATCGGCCATGGCGGCCACCGCCCCCACGAACCCGTACACCGACGCGCAGTCCGGCCCCAGGAACCCGGGGAACCAGCACGGGGCCCGGTCGGGGAAGCCGCTGGCGAAGAGGGTCCCCCCGGCCGCCTGGGCGGTGAGCGGGTCGAGGCGCCAGCCGGAGCGGGGCCCGCTCAGACCGAAGTCGGCCATGGCCACGTGCACCAGCGCCGGGTACCGCTGCGCCACCTCGTCGGGGGTCAGGCCGGCCCGGTGGCGCTGGTCGGCCGTCAGGTTCTCGACCAGAACGTCGGCCTCCCGGAGCATCCCGTCCAGCCGGTCCTGACCCTCCGGACCGTACAGGTCGGCGTGGACCACCGCCTTGCCGGCGTTGCGGTAGCGGTCGGCGACCTCCAGCGGCGCCCGCGGCTCGTGGCCCGGCGGGCGCACGGCGGTGACCGAGGCCCCGAGGTCGGCCAGGATCCGCCCGCACATCGCACCCCGCAGGTCGGTGATCTCCACGACCCGCCACCATCCGAGAGGACCGGTCACGCCTGGAGCATAAGACCGGCCGGGCAACCTAGTGTCGACCGCATGGGGGACGAACCGAGGGAGGGGCCGCTTCGCGACGTGCGGGTCCTGGAGCTGGCCAGCCTGGCCCCGGCGCCGTTCGCGGCGGCGCTGCTGGCCGACATGGGAGCCGATGTGGTGCGCGTCGACCGGCCCGGACCTCCCCCGCCGCTCGGTTCCCAGCTGCTCGGCCGGGGCAAGCGGTCGGTGACGGCGGATCTGAAAACGGCTGCCGGGTCGGATCTGGTGCTGCGCCTGGCCGGAGCCGCCGACGTGCTGATCGAGGGCTTCCGGCCGGGAGTGGCCGAGAAGCTGGGGGTCGGGCCCGACGACTGCCTGACCCGCCGGCCCTCCCTGGTCTACGCCCGGATGACCGGCTACGGCCAGGACGGTCCGATGGCCGACCGGGCCGGCCACGACATCAACTACATCGCCATGAGCGGAGCCCTGTCGCGCATCGGCCGGGCCGGCGACCCGCCCACCCCCCCGCTCAACCTGGTGGGCGACTTCGGGGGCGGGAGCATGCTCCTGCTCTTCGGCGTCCTCTGCGCCCTGCACGAGGCCCGGCGCAGCGGGCGGGGCCAGGTGGTCGACGCGTCGATGGTGGAGGGGGCGGCGCTGCTGATGCTGCCGTTCTTCGCCGACCGCGACGGGGCCGGGGCGCGCGGCACCACCCTGCTCGACTCGGGGGCGCCTTTCTACGAATGCTACGAGACCGCCGACGGCCGGTTCGTGGCGGTCGGGGCCATCGAGGCGCAGTTCTACGCGGCCCTGCTGGCCGGCCTGGGACTGGACCCGGCACGCCTTCCGCCGCAGATGGACCGGGCCTCGTGGCCGGCGGTCAAGGAGGTCCTCGCGGCGACCTTCCGTACCCGCACCCGGGCCGAGTGGGAGCAGCGCTTCTCCGGCACCGATGCCTGCGTGACGCCGGTACTCGAACTCGACGAGGTCGAGTCGCACCCGCACAACCGGGCCCGGGGCACGTTCGCCGACCTGGCCGGGACGATCCAGCCGGGCCCGGCACCGCGCCTGTCGGTCACCCCCGGGCGGGTGGCCGGGGCCCCACCGCCGCCGGGGCGCGACACCGACGAGGTGGTCGCCGACTGGCTCGGCTGATCCCCTGAGGTGCGGGGCCGGTCTCCTCGACACCGGGTCCGCCCGGTGCTAGAAAACTGAAACGCGTTACGGATAGCCGTCCGATCGGGGGGACCGGGGGCCGGCGCAGAGGGGAGCAACGATGGACCTGAGCGACATCAACCTGC
>JAKAXN010000396.1 GCA_021816565.1 Actinomycetes bacterium | reverse complement strand
CTGCGCAGCCGCCTGGGCGGCCAGGCGCTGCTGGGCGGCCCGGGCCTGGGCGGCGGCCACGGCGGCCTTCTGCTGGGCCACGGCGGTGGCCAGCTGCCCGTTGACCTGGTTCTCGAGGGCTGTGAGCTGGGCGGCGGTGCCGGCCACGGCGGCCCTGGCCGCGTCGAGCTGGTGGAGCTGGTTCTCGGCGGCGGCCTGCTGCCGGTTGAGGTTGTCCCGGGCGGCCTGCTGCTGCACCGCGGCCAGCCGGTACTGGTCGATGGCGTTGTTCTGGTCGGCGGCCAGCGTGTTGACGTACTCGGCCCGCAGCAGGCTGTTCTGGGCGCCCTTGACCACGTCCGAGCCCATCGAGAGGGGGTTCTGCCCGCCGTTGATGTAGGCCTGGATGGCGTCGGCCCTCAGGATCCGGCGGGCCTTGTCGGTGGCGGCCTGGGCCGCGGCCAGCCGGGTCGAGGCCTGCTTGACCTGGGCCTGCAGGGTGCTCACCTGCAGCTGGGCCGCGTCATAGCGCTCGGAGAGGGCGTCCTCCTGGAGGCCGACGGCGTTGATCTTCGCCACTATCGCCGCGGCCTGCGCTCGCAGATTGCTGATTTGGTCGGCAGACGCGCTGGGTATCACGAGACCGGAGGTCAGCGCGACGCCACACGCCGCTGCAATGACCCGACCCGCGTGCCGACGGAAACTCCACGTGCACGTAGTCACAACGGGCCGAGACATTAAGCGACCCCGCCCACCAGTTCAAGGCTTTCATGACCAACGGCCCGGCCCGAGGGGCCGGGCCGTTGCCCGAAACGTCCGTTTTCGCGCCCTGGGCGTCTAGCTCAGGCGCTCCACGATCATGGCCATTCCCTGGCCGCCACCCACGCACATGGACTCCAGGCCGAAGGTCTTGTCCTCGGTCTGCAGGCCGTTGATGAGGGTGGTCATGATGCGCGCCCCCGTCATGCCGAACGGGTGGCCCAGGGCTATGGATCCCCCGTGCACGTTGAGCTTGTCGTAGTCGATGCCGAGGTGGCGGGCGGAGGGGACCACCTGGGCCGCGAACGCCTCGTTGATCTCCACCAGGTCGATGTCGTCGATGGTCATGTTGGCCCGGCCCAGGGCCTGCCGGCACGCCTCGATGGGCCCGAGACCCATGATCTCGGGGTTGAGGGCGGTGACCCCGGAGGAGACGATGCGGGCCAGCGGCTGGATCCCCAGCTCCCGGGCCCGGGTGTCGCTCATGACGATGACCGCGGCGGCCCCGTCGTTGAGCGGGCAGCTGTTGCCGGCGGTGACCTCCCCGTCGGGGCGGAACGCCGGCTTCAGCTCGGCCAGCTTCTCCACGGTGGTCCCGGCCCGGGGCCCGTCGTCTTTGGAGACCACGGTCCCGTCGGCCAGGGTCAGGGGGGTGATCTCCCGCTCGAAGAAGCCGTTCTCCTGGGACGCCACGGCCCGCTGCTGCGACAGGGCGGCGAACTCGTCCATGTCCCGGCGAGCGACGTTCTCGAGCTCCCGGACGTTCTCCGCGGTCTGGCCCATGGCGATGTAGACGTCGGGCAGGCCGGCCGGCGGCTGCCAGGACTCCCCGCCGCCCAGCGAGCGGGCCCCACTGCGCTCCTCGGCCTGCTTGAACAGCGCGTTGTGGGTGTCGGGCATACCGTCGGACATGCCCTGGCTGAAGCGGCTGACGGCCTCGACCCCGGCGGCGACGAACACGTCGCCCTCCCCGGCTTTGATGGCGTGGGCGGCCATGCGGATGGTCTGCAGCGACGACGAGCAGTAGCGGTTGACGGTGGTGCCGGGGGCGCCGGGCAGGTCGGCCAGCAGGGCCACCACCCGGGCCAGGTTGTAGCCCGCCTCACCGGCGGGCTGGCCGCAGCCCATGATCACGTCCTCGACCGTCGCCGGGTCCAGCTGGGGGACCTTGGCCAGCACGGCCTTGACGACCTGGGCGGCCATGTCGTCGGGGCGCAGGCTCACCAGGGAGCCCTTGAAGGCCCGGCCGATGGGGCTGCGGGCGGTGGCGACGATTACGGCCTCGGGCATGCTTTCTCCCTTTTGTCAGTTCTCTTCGGGGGTCTGTCGGGGGGCCGGGCTCTCTGCGGGCCCGGGCGGCCGGCGGCCGCGTGCGGAAAAGACCCACCCTGTTTCTACCCGACCGGGGGCCGGGCGTGCCGGGGCAGGCATTAGCCTGGGGTCATGACCGACCTCACGGTTAGCCCGGTCCACGCCGATCCGACCCTCGACGGCGACCACGAGCGGATGGCCCACATCGTGCTGGAGGGCTTCAAGCCGGAGGAAGGCGATTTCGTCTCGGCCGGCCCTTCGGTGGTCGAGGGGCTGGTCAACGGCACGGCGGTCAAAGCCCTGTGCGGGAAGATCTGGGTGCCGTCGCGCGACCCCAAGCGCTACCCGGTGTGCCCGACCTGCAAGGAGATAGCCGAGTCCATGGGTTGGGACGTCCCCGCCACCTGAGCGACGGCCCGGCCCCGGCCTCACGCCGGCGGCGGGAAGGGGGCGCCCTCGGCGATCATCCGCTGCAGGGCCATGATCCTGGCCGGGCGGCGCAGGCCGAGGGCCCCGACCAGACGTCCCTGCCGGCCATAGGCCACCAGCAGGCGGTCGTCGTCCCAGGCGCCCTCCAACAGCGCCGTCTCGTCGCCGGCCGAGGCCTCACCGACGAACTGCAGCTTGACGCCGTGCTGGTCGGACCAGAAGTAAGGGGTGGGGGCGTAGGGCTCGGCCCCGTCGCCGAGGAGGAGGGCCCGCCCCGCCGCCTCGCCGGCCTCTGTGGCGTTGGTCCAGTGCTCCACCCGGACGTGGCGACCGTAGCCGGGATGGGCCCACCGGGCCACGTCGCCGGCGGCCACCACGTCGGGCAGGGGCCGCCCGCCCCGCATCACCCGGAGCCTCTCGTCGCAGACGACACCGTCGGCCACGTCCACCCCCGAGCCCTCCAGCCAGGCGGTGGCCGGAGCCACGCCCACGCCGACCACCACCACGTCGGCGTCGATCCGGCTGCCGTCGCCCATCACCACCGCCTCGGGGCGATCCCCCCCGGCGATGGTCTCGAAGGTCTGCCCGGCCCGCAGATCGAGTCCCCTGGCCAGGTGCCACTGCATCACCGCCCGGCCCATGTCCGCGCCGAGGGCCCGCTCGAGGGGAACCGGCAGGGCCTCGACCACCACCACCGCCAGACCGAGCGCGGCCGCGCTGCAGGCCACCTCCAAGCCGATGAATCCGGCCCCGATCACCGCCACCGACCGGGCCCGGCGCAGGTCGTCGCGAAGGGCGATGGCGTCGTCGAGGGTGCGCAGGTAGTGGACCCCGGGCCCTGGGGGGGCCGCCGGCAGGATCTTCGGAGCGGCACCGGTGGCGATCACCAACCCGTCGTAGGCCAGGTCCGATCCTCCGGCGAGCAGCACCCGGCGGCGATCGGGGTCGAGGCCCACCGCGGCGGTGCCGGCCACGAACTCCAGATCCAGCGACTCGTCGTAGGGGAGGGTCGTGGCGTCGGGCTCGACCTTGCCGGTGAGCACCTGCTTCGACAGAGGCGGACGGTCGTAGGGGCGGTGGTTCTCCTCACCGACCACGGTGATGGTCCCCTCGTGGCCGCCCGCCCTCAGGCTCTCCGCGGCCCGCAGGCCGGCGAGGGAGGCTCCTACGATGACCACTCGGTCCCTGGCGATACGATCCGGCATCGGCCGACGATAACCGGGCGCCCGGCCGCCGGTCACGTGGCTGCGGGACCGCCCGGTGGCCCGACCCGATGGAGAGCACGGCCCCATGGACTTCGACGACTGGTTCGCTGCCAACATCCCGGCGGGTTGGCGGGTCAAGGGGCTCGAGGTGCTGGCCGACCCGGACGAGATCCTGGTGGTGGTGGATCTCGGCCCCCGGGCCGGGGCGGCGGCGCTCGAGCAGTTCCGGGAGGGCTCGCGCGAGGAGCGGATGGCGCTGGCGGCGGCCGCCGAGGGCGCCTTCGAGCGCAAGGTCTCCTGGGGCGCCCGCCGGGGCGGGGAGGTGGTGCTGTTCAGCACCACCTCGGTGCCGGTGATGACCCGGTTGCGCCTCCCGGAGCGGACCGTGCTCGACACGCTCATCGCGGCCGGGCTGGCCCGCACCCGCTCCGAGGCCCTGGCCTGGTGCGTGCGGCTGGTGGGGGAGAACGAGCGGGAGTGGCTGGGGGAGTTGCGGGCCGCTTTCGCCGCGGTGGAGGAGGTCCGCCGGCGCGGCCCGCGCAGCCGCCGCCGCTGACAGCGCCCTGGCCACCGGCCGGCCCAGGCCCCGGTGGCCGGCCTATCCCTCGGTGGCCGGGAGGGAGTCCAGGGCCTGGGTGAGGGTGTTCCAGGCCAGGGTGGCGCACTTGATGCGCACCGGGAACTTGACCACCCCCTGGAGCGCTTCGAGGTCGCCCATCGACACCTCGGGCTCGCCCGGGGCGGTCGCGTCGGCTGCCTCACCTTCGGAGT
>JAKAXN010000395.1 GCA_021816565.1 Actinomycetes bacterium | reverse complement strand
CGCACCACCGGCGACACCACCAGCGCCGGGCGGTCCGGCTCCGACACGGGTGCCTCCACCGCCGGTTCGGGAAGCGCCGCCGGGGCCTCCACCGCCGGTTCGGCCCGGGCCGCAGCGGCGATGCTGGCCAGGGGGGTGCCCACCGGGACCTCGGTGCCTTCCTCCACCAGCAGCTCTTCGATCACCCCGCTCTCGAACACCTCGACCTCGATGGTCGATTTCTCCGTGTCGACCACCGCCACGACGTCGCCCCTCCGCACCTCGTCGCCGGGCCCCACCAGCCACCGGGTGACCGTGCCCGACTCCATGTCCGCGCCGAGCGACGGCATCTTGAACTGTCCCACCTCACGCCCCCAGGGCCCGGGCCGCGGCCACCACCCGGTCGACCTGCGGGAGGGCGGCGTCCTCCAGATGCTTGGCGTAGGGCATGGGCACCTCGGCGCTGCACACCCGCCCGACCGGGGCGTCGAGGTCGTAGAACGCCTGCTCGGTGATGCGGGCCGAGACCTCCGCCGCCAGGCTCCCGGTCCGCCATCCCTCGTCCACCACCAGGGCCCGGTGGGTGCGCGCCGCCGAGGCCACGAAGGTGGCGTCGTCGAGCGGCCGCAGGCTGCGCAGGTCGATCACCTCGGCGTCGACCCCGTCGCCGGCCAGCTCCTCGGCCGCGCCCATGGCCACCGGGACGGTGCCGCCGAAGGCGATGATGGTCAGGTCCTCGCCCGGCCGGCGGACCGCGGCGGTCGATATGTCGACGGCCGCGGTGTCGTCCAGCTCCCCCTGCATGTTGTACAGGGACGCGTGCTCGAACACGATCACCGGGTCGGGGTCCTGCAGGGCGGTCCACAGCATGTTCCGGGCGTCGCCCACCGTGGCCGGGAACACCACCTTGATCCCCGGCACGTGGGCGAACCAGCCCTCCAGGCTGTGCGAGTGCTGGGCGCCCACCTGGCGGCCTCCGCCGGTGCTGGTCCGTATCACGAGGGGGACGTTGAACTGGCCCCCCGACATGTAGAGCAGCGCCGCCGCGTTGTTGACGATCTGGTCGAGGGCCAGGAGGCTGAAGTTGACCGTCATGATCTCCACGATGGGCCGCATGCCGCCGAGGGCGGCCCCGATCCCGGCGCCCACGAACGCCGACTCCGACAGGGGTGTGTCCCGCACCCGGTCCGGGCCGAACTCCTCGAGCAGGCCCAGGCTGACGGCGAAGCAACCCCCGTAGCGGCCCACGTCCTCGCCCATGAGGAACACCCGCTCGTCGCGGCGCATGGCATCGCGCATGGCTTCCCGGAGGGCCTCCCGGTAGGAGACCCGGGTCACCGCCCGTCACCTCCCTCCCACCCGTCGGAGAGCACGAACCGGCCCATCTCGCTGACCGGCTCCAGGGTCCCCGCTTCTGCGAAGGCAACGGCGTCGTCGACCTCCCGGGCCGTCTCCTCCTCGATGCGCTGCAGGTCGTCGGGACCCAGCACCCCCTCTGCTGACATGGTTGATGACAAAGAGGCGATCGGGTCGAGGTGCTTCCAGTGCTCCACCTCGGCCTTGTCGCGGTAGCGGTCGGGGTCGTACATGGAGTGGGCCCGGTACCGGTAGGTGCGCAGCTCAAGGAAGTGGGGGCCTCCGCCGGAGCGGATGCTCTCGCACGCCTGCCGGGTCGCCTGCTCCACGGCCGTGACGT
Source organism: Actinomycetes bacterium (assembly GCA_021816565.1). The sequence goes on along the minus strand of JAKAXN010000395.1, from coordinate 2,794 downwards.
CCATGCCGTCGACCTCCCAGGAGGAGACCCGGTAGCTGGCGGCTTTGAGGGACAGGTCGGTCTCGGACTCCGAGCGCGCCAGGGCCGTGCCCATGGCGTAGAGGTTGTTCTCGCAGCAGAACAGGACCGGCAGCTGCCACAGGGCGGCCAGGTTCATCGACTCGTGGAACTCCCCCTCGGCCACCGCCCCGTCGCCGAAGAAGCATGCCGTCACCCGGTCCCGTCCCGTCATCCGGTCGGCCAGGGCCAGTCCCACGGCCAGCGGGATCCCCCCGCCCACGATGGCGTTGCCGCCGTAGAAGCGCGTCGCCGCGTCGAACAGGTGCATGGACCCGCCCCGGCCCCGGCTGCACCCCTCCACCTTGCCCTCCAGCTCGGCCATCGCCGATCGCATGGTCATGCCCCGGGCCAACGCATGGCCGTGCTCGCGGTAGGTGGACACCACGGCATCCTCGGGGGTCAACGCCTCCATCACCCCCACCGCGCAGGCCTCCTCACCGATTCCCAGGTGCAGGAAGCCCCGGATCCGGCTGCCGCTGTAGAGCTCGACGCAGCGCTCCTCGAAGCGGCGGATCCTCAGCATCTGGGTGAGGAGGTGGACCAGGTGGGGGCCGTCGGCCCGCCCGGGGACGGGCGGCCGGCTGGGCGCCGGACTTGGGGGAGCGCCGGCGGTGCTCACCGGGCCGGCTCCGGGTCCGGCTGCTCCCGCAGCGCCCGCCGCACGATCTTGCCGCTCTCGGTGTGGGGCAGGTCCTGGCGGAACCGGATGTCGCGCGGGGCGACCGCGGCCCCGAGGCGCTGGCGGGCGAAGCCGATCAGCTCGAGGCGCAGCTCGTCGGAGGCGGCGTACCCGGGGACCAGGGACACGTACGCCCGGACCACCTCCCCGGCGATGGGGTCGGGCTGGCCCACGACCCCGGCCTCGGCCACCGCCGGGTGCTCCAGGAGCGTGGACTCCACCTCGAAGGGCCCGATGAGGTGCCCGGCCGACTTGATGACGTCGTCGCCGCGGCCCAGGAACCAGAAGTAGCCGTCGGTGTCCCGCTTGGCCAGATCCCCCGTGAGATACCACCCGCCCCGGAAGCAGCGGCGGTAGCGCTCCTCCTCGCCCAGGTACCCCCGGAACATGGACGGCCACCCGGGGCGCAGGGCCAGCTCCCCCTCGCGCCCGTCGGGCGCCACCACCGCCTGACCGTCGCCGTCGAGGACCACCCGGTCGCGGTCGTCGCGCACCAGCACCGCGGCCTCCACGCCCGGTAGGGGCCGGCCCATGGAACCCGGTCTGATGTCCATGCTGGCGTAGTTGGAGATCATCACCCCGCCGGTCTCGGTCTGCCACCAGGTGTCGTGCACCGGCACCCCCAGGTGGTCGTCCGCCCACACCACCACCTCCGGGTTGAGGGGCTCGCCGACGCTCGCCACGAAGCGCAGGGAGCTCAGATCGTGGTTGCGGGCCAGGTCGCCGCCCGCCTTCATGAGCATGCGCAGCGCCGTCGGCGAGGTGTACCACACGCTCACCGCCCGCTCCTCCAGGACCTGGTACCACCGCTCCGCGTCGAAGTCACCCTCGTCGACCACGCTGGTCACGCCGCAGGCCAGCGGCGAGATGATCCCGTAGGACATCCCGGTGACCCAGCCCGGGTCAGCCGTGCACCAGTACACGTCGTCGTCGTGCAGGTCCAGGGCCAGGCGCCCGGTGGCGTGGTGGGCCACCACCGCCTCGTGCACGTGCAGGGCCCCCTTGGGGAACCCGGTGGTGCCGCTGGTGAAGTGCAGTAGGGCCACCTCCCCGGGGTCGGTGGGTGCAATCTCGAACTCGGGTGACACCGCCTCCAGCAGCCCCTCCAGCGGGACGGAGCCGGCCGGGACCGGGCCGGTGTCGCCGATGGTCACGACGTGCTCGAGGTCCGGGAGCCGGTCGACGATCTGGCCGACCTTGTGGCGGTACAGGGACCGGGTGGTGACCAGCACCCGGGCCCGGCCGAGCTCGAGCCTCTGGCGGATCGGCTCGGGCCCGAAGGCGGCGAAGAGGGGGCTCACGACCGCCCGCATCTTCAGCGCGCCCATGACCGCGGCGTGCAGGTCGGCGGTGCGGGGGGACAGGACCGCCACCGTGTCCCCGGGCCGCACCCCGAGGCCGAGCAGGGCGTTGGCCACCCGGTTGGACCGCTCCGCCAGATGGGCGAAGGTCACCTCCCCGACGGAGCCGTCCCGGGCCACGCACACCAGGGCGGTCCGGTCGCCTCTCCCACCCCGGGCGTGGCGGTCCACCGCCTCGTGGGCGATGTTGAGACCCCGGCCGCCGGGCAGGCCGTCCAGGTCCCGGCGGGCGCCGGCCCATGAGAAGGTCCGGCACTCCTCGTCGTAGTCGGTCATGTTGGGGGGCGGCCCGGTGGGGGATCGCCTCTTCTCGATGGTCCTCCAGCGCACGGGCGGCCCTCCTTCCCGGGTGGTGGCCACGCTAGGGACGGCCCCGCCGCCCGGGTCAGGGGCCAAGGTCACTCCTGCCCTGTACCGGCCAGGTCCGCGAGCAGCCGGGCCGCTTCGTCGTCGTCGGCCGGCAGCACCGCCGCGGCCCGGCCCGCCCCCACCCGGGAAGCGGCATCGGGCCCGGCCGCGCACAGCGCGGCGTCGGGGTGCAGGCGACGGTGGGCGGCGAGGAGCAGCTCGCCGAGATCGCCCGGTTGGGCGTCGACGATGACGTCGGCGCCGGCGGCCAGCGGGCAGCGGCGGCGGGTGAGCGGGCCGCACGGCGGACCACCACGGTCGGGGCCGGGGCAGGCCAGCACCTGGA
>JAKAXN010000394.1 GCA_021816565.1 Actinomycetes bacterium | reverse complement strand
ACATTATGCGCCGCCCGACCAGCCACACACTGTGCGCCGACCCGTCGATCCGGCATCGGCGCTCACCGAGACAGTCGAGATTATGTGGGTGTTCTGTGTTGTTCGGACGGAGTGAGGGGTTCGCCTGTGTCTGGTACTCGTCCGGCCTGGCGCGGATGTGTGGTGCGCGCATGACGGGCTGGATCGATTAGTTGCAGGCCTGTCTCGAGCAACGCGACCGGTTTCGGCCTCCGGAAGCGACGCCTGCTACGTAGCGATGGCGGCTGCCGCGTCGGTCACCCGGTCAGGGGCTGGTTTGGGCGGCTGGCCTGGCCATCTTGGGGCTTGTTCAGGAGGTGGAGATGGTGAAGAAGTCGCGTGATTCGGGGGTGGGTCCGAGGTAGCGGGTGGCTGTTCGTTGCATCTGGGGGTAGAGCTTCGCGGCGTCGATGTGGGCGGGGTTGGCGGGGTTGGAGTGGGTGTAGAAGTTGAAGGTGACCCATTCGGGGTTGATGTCTAAGGTCATGCCCCGGACTGCTCCTGCGCGCTGTAGTGACTCGGCCAGTGTTTTGGCGGTGAGGGCCGGCCCGGCTACATAGATGACGGCTCCGGACGCGGTTACGCCGATGCCGGAGCGGGCGACCACGGTGTTGGCGCCGAGGGTGTTGCCCCAGATGTGGGTGTCGCGGTAGGTGGCGTCGGGGGAGATGCGGCCGTGATCTACTAGCGGGACCAGGTTCTGAAGGACTGCTACTACGTTCGGGGTCATGTTGACCTCGCTGCCCCACGCCCCGACGTCTACCCGCCCGTGTTTGTAGATGACCACCGACGCAGCACCGGCCCGTAACGGGATAGCGGTGCGGCCGTCGAGGTAGAAGCCGCCCTGGGCGTCTTGGAAGCGGAAGCCGCCGTTGAATGCGGCGACGGCCTTGCCGGCCGCCGTGCCGGTCAGATCCGGCGGTGTGGGCCAGGTGCCACCTGGTTCTTGGGAGCCGGGGACGAGCCGCAGGCGCAGTACGGTCGGGTCGATCCACACGGCGGTAGTGATCTGGCTGGTGTAGACGGTGTCGGCCCGGAACTGCGCCACGTACATGCCGTAGCGGCCGTCGATGACCGGTCCGGTGGGCTGCCAGGCTCCTTCGCCGGGCAGCGCAGGGCTCACCACCAGCGGCACCGGGGCCGGCGGGGCGAGATGCCCGCTCGGCGGCTTCGCCAGGGGGTATGTGCTGGCAGCGGCGGAAGGTATCTGGTTGAGGGCCTTGGGCTGGCCGCCCCTGGCGGGAGCGTTGCTCGAGTAGTACCAGTGTTCCATCGGGTTCACGATGAACGCGCCGTGATGAGAGCGCAGCCAGTCCGCCCATTTCGCCTTGAACCCCTGATTCCCCGGCGTCGCCGCTGCGCCCAGCAGGGAGATTCCGGCGAAGAGAACGATGGCGGCCGCCGCCGCGCCAGCCAGGCGGCGCATGGTCCGGACAGAGCGGTTGCTGCGTGCTGCCTGGCCGCGACATTCTCCGGGGGGGTCGGGTACAGCCAGATACCGAGACGGCAGGTGTTGTTGTGCCTTCCGGTTGATGCTGTCGTGGGTCACGGCTTGTGAGGGCAGTGCAGAGACGCCGTCTGCTGTGAGCGAACCACCATGTTTTCAGGATGGTGGGACGGGCCTGAAGGCCAGCTGAAGTTCGCGGGTTCTGGAACGGGCGCTTCAGTGCTGCTTCAGGGAGCCTGTCCGATACTGACCCGGTCCTCGCAAACCGCGGGGACGAGAGAGATCACAAGCTAGGAGCAGTCATGATTCTCAAGCACAAGATCCTGATTTTCGGGTCGTCTCTGGTGGGTATGGGGGTGGGTTCGCTGGGTCTGGGCGTGGCGCACGCCCAGACCACCACTCCACCGGCAGCGGTGACCCCCGCAGGTCACACCAGTGCTAGCACGGGGGCTGCTGACAGACCCGAGGCCGCAGCAGCGGCTGTCGAGTCCGACGGCCCCGGCGGCCACCAAGACGCCAACGGTGCCAATGTGCAGTCGGGGGGCGGCCACCAAGACGCCAACGGCAGCGACGTCGCCACCGGCGGCGGCGCCTGACCCAGACGGTGGCACGTGGTGGGGCCCGGGTTCGGATGGGCCCCACCACGGCCCCACAACCACAGGCCGGCTTCAGCGAGCCTTCAGGTATGCGCACGAGACTGGGCGGGTGAGGGTGTTGGTGGTGGAGGACGAGAAGCGCTTGGCGGCCGCCCTCAAGGCGGGCTTGCAGCGCGAGGGTTTCGCCGTGGATGTCGCTTTGGATGGGCTAGAAGGAGAATGGCTGGCAGCAGAGAACCACTATGACGCCATCGTCATGGACATCATGCTGCCGCGTCTCAACGGCTACCAGCTGTGTTCGAGGCTGCGTGAGCGGGGGGTGTGGACGCCGATTCTCATGCTCACTGCCAAAGACGGTGAGTACGACCAGGCTGAGGCGCTCGATACCGGCGCTGACGACTTCTTGAGCAAGCCGTTCTCCTATGTGGTCCTTCTGGCTCACATCCGGGCGCTGATGCGGCGAGCCTCGGCGCAGCGACCGCCGGTTCTGCGCTGGGGGGACCTCAGCCTGGACCCAGCTACCCGGGTCTGTGAGCGCGCCGGCGTGCCGGTCGATCTGACTGCCCGGGAGTTCGCCGTCTTGGAATACCTGATGCGCCGGCAGGGGGAGCTGGTCACCAAGTCAGACATCCTCGACCATGTGTGGGACTTCGGGTTCAACGGCGACCCGAACGTGGTGGAAGTGCACATGAGCGCCCTGCGCCGCAAGATCGACAAGCCTTTCGGACGGGCCACCATAGAGACGGTCCGTGGCGCGGGCTACAAACTGGTCGAAGCTGATGGCCGGCGCGGCTAGACGCTGGCGCGGCGCGGCCGGATCCGTGAGGGTGCGCACCACGCTGGCCGCCACGCTCATCGTCGCCATCACCCTGGCCGTGGGCTCGGTGGTGCTGCTGTGGAGATTCAAGGCCTCCTTGGACAACAACCGGCGCAGCGCAGCGATGACCCGGGCCTACGACATCGCCAGCCTGGCCGCCACCGGCCGACTGCCTGCGGTGCTCACTCTGCCCAACCAGGACGCCACCTACGCCCAGGTGCTCGACAGGGCAGGTCGGGTGATCGCCGCGACTGCGAACATTGCCGGGGAGCGGGCCCTCGCGCCGCCGATCGCGTATGGAGCGCCACCGGCGGTCGGGCGCGTGGCGAGTAGCCCCATCGACGGCGACGGCGCCTCGCGGCTGGTGCGAGTAACCGCCGGGTCTGCTTCGGCGCCTCTAACCGTGCTGGCCGGCTACTCGCTCGTCGGGAGCCAGTTCGCCGTGCGCGACATCGAGTTGGGCCTGCTGGTCGGCGTACCAGCCGTATTGATCGTCGTGTGGGGGACGTCATGGCTGATCGTCGGGCGGGCATTGCGGCCCATCGACGCCATCCGGGCGGAGGTCACCGAGATCACAGCCCTAGGTCTGCATCGGCGAGTGCCCCAACCTCCCGGCGGTGACGAAGTCGCCCGACTGGCAGAGACCATGAACACCATGCTCGACCGCCTCGAGATGGCCCTGGAGAAGCAGCAGGCGTTCGTGGCCGACGCCTCCCACGAACTGCGCAGCCCCCTGGCCTCGCTTCGGGCCCAGCTCGAGATCGGTCGGGCCACCGCCGAGAACGAAGCAGACTGGCAGGCGGTTATCGACGGAGCCCTAGCAGAAGAGAGCCGTATCGAGTCCCTCGTCCGCGACCTGCTACTTCTGGCCCGCCTGGACCGCCACGCATCCGATCCGTCCCGCCCGCCCGATCGACCTGACACAGTGGTGGATCTTGGACGGGTGGCCTCGGCCGAGAGCTACGGCAGGCCCCGTCGCAGCGGCATAACGCTGCGCTGCGACGCCGCCGGGGAGGTGAAGGTTCCCGTCCCTGAAGGACTCGCCCGGCGAGTGGTAGCCAACCTGGTGGACAACGCTGAAAGGCACGCTGCGACCCGGGTGACCATTACGGTGAGCGAGAACGATGGCTGGGCCGACCTGGCCGTCCAAGATGATGGGCCGGGCATCGCACCTGCGGACCGGGAGCGAGTCTTCCAGCGCTTCACCCGGCTCGACGAGGCCCGCGCCTCAGACGACGGCGGAGCAGGGCTGGGCCTGGCCATAGTCAAAGACATCGTCGCCCGCCACGGCGGCACCGTCGCCTTCACCGACTGCCCGGCAGGAGCCCGGGTCGTGGTACGGCTGCCGCTTCGCACGTCTTCTTCGTCCGCCCAGAGCGGTCCCGCCCCAGGGCCCCCGCCGCCTTCAAAGCCCACAGCCGTCCGTTCCAGCCGTCAACGCCGCGACCGACCCGTCGCCGAAGGACACGAACCACGATCGGCGCCTCCGCTCGGCAGCTCAGGCTGAACCTCTCTCCAGGCCATACTCCACGCAGCGAGCAAGCCCTATCTCTTCCGCCCGGCCGGTCCCGCCGGCATTCGTCTTCAGCGCATCTT
>JAKAXN010000024.1 GCA_021816565.1 Actinomycetes bacterium | reverse complement strand
TGGAATGACTATGTCTCCCAGCAGCCGTCTGACCAAGGACACCTTCGAACGCCTGCAGGCTGAGCTGGACGATCTCCGAACGCGGGGCCGGATCGAGATCGCCAAGGCCATCGAGGCCGCCCGGGCCCTCGGCGACCTCTCGGAGAACGGCGACTACCACGCGGCCAAGGACAGCCAGGGCAAGATGGAGGCCCGGATCCGCCAGCTCGAGGCCATGCTGAAAGAGCCGGAGATCATCGACGGTACTGCCGGAGCCGACGGCGAGGTCACCACCGGGGTCGTGGTGACACTCAGGTACGTCGGCGACCAGGACGTGGAGCGCTACCTGATCGGCTCCATAGAGGAGCGCCGGGAGGGCGTGTCGGTCATCTCCCCCGACGCCCCCCTGGGCCGGGCCCTCATGGGCCGGCGCCAGGGCCAGACGGTCGCGTACGAGACCCCCACCGGGGCCACCCTCGAGGTGGAGATCGTCCAGGTGGGCGACTAGCGGCCGTTCCGGTCCCGTGCTGACCGATCCCGGGCGGGTACCCCTCGGCCGGCGGGCCTGGGTGGGCGACGGCCGCTACGGCGCGTCCGTGACCGCCGACGGCGCGATCGACTGGTACTGCACCGGCGGCCTCACCGGCTCCCCGGACCTGTGGCGCCTGCTCGACGGGTCCGGCGCCGCCGTCCGGGTGGGCCCGGTCCGCGACGACGGCAGCGCGCGGCACCGGCTGCCCGCGTGCAGCCTCGGGTACCGGCGCGCCACCAACGTGGTGGAGACGGTCATGGAGGGACCGGCCGGCCGGCGGGTCTCGGTGGTGGACTTCATGCCGTGGCCCGGCCCCGGTCTGGACACTCCCGGCGGGGTGGTGCGCCTGGTGCGGGCCCTGTCGGGACCGGTCGACGTCGAGGTGGAGGTGCTGACCGGCCCCACCCGTTCCCGGCGGGCCGCCCCGTCGCAGGCGGGCCTGGTCGTCGGGGCCCTGCAGGTCGGCCTGGGGTCCGGCGGACCGTTCCGGGCCGCCCCGCTCGGCCGGGACGTGGAGCGGTGGCGGGCGGTCGTGCGCCTGGACGCCGGCGAGGAGCTGGTGGTGACCGTGGGGAGCCGGGACCGCCGCCTGCCGGAGACACCGGGGGGTGCCCACCGGGCGCTGGAGGAGACCGAGTCGGCGTGGCGGAGCTGGCTGGCCGGCGTCGTCTACGCCGGACCCCACCGCGAGGCGCTGGAGCGGGCGCTGCTGTCGGTTCGGATGCTCACCGGCCCGGGCGGGGCGCCCCACGGGGCCGCCACCACCTCGCTCACCCGCCGGGCCGGCAGCGAACGGACCGCCGACGACCGCTGGGTACGCCTGCGCGACGTGGCGCTGGCCGCCCGGGGCTTCGCCGAGGTCGGCCTGGCCGAGGACGGCGAGGCGGCCGAGCGCTGGATGCGCGAGGCCCTCGGCACCGCCCACCTGCCGTGGCCGGGATGGTTCGACGCCGACGGCCAACCGGTCCCCGAGGCCGACGAGTGGCCCTTCGGCGGCTGGCGGGGAGCCGGACCGGTCCGCCACGGGCGCCGGCCGGTCCGGGCCGACATCGGTCTGATCGGTGAGGTGGTGGCGGCGGTCGGCTCCACCCGCTGCGGGCCCCGGGGCCGCCCCGACGACGCCGGCCCGCTGTCCGCGGCGTGGCCGGCGCTGGCCGCCGCCACCGACCGGGCCGTCGACCACTGGCGCCAGCCGGACGGCGGCCGCTGGGAGATCGAGCGTCCGGCCCGGGTCTACGTGGCCGGGCGCTTGGCGGTGTGGTCGGCGCTCGACCGCATGACCAGGCTGGCCCGGGCGGCCAACCCCCTCGACCTGCAGGCGGTGGTCTGGCAGCAGGAAGCCGCCGAGGTCTCGGGCTGGCTGGAGACCTCGGCCAGGTCGGCCGACGGGGGCCTGCGGCTCGACGGCTCGTCGCCCGGCTCCGACGAGCCGGACGCGGCCCTCCTCAGCGTGGCCTGGCAGGGGCCGTGGCCGGTGGACCACCCGGTGGTGGCGGCCACGGTGGATCGGGTGCTCGAGAGGCTCAGCTCCGACCTGCTGCTCTACCGCTACTCCGACCGCCTGGCCGACGAGCGGCCCGGACCGGACAACCCGGACCTGGAGGCCACCCTGATGGCGGTGCGGGCGCTCGGCCGCCTGCGCCGCTGGGAGGAGGCCCACGAGCGGCTGGAGGCGGTGGTGAAACTGGCCGGCGCCGGGTCCGGCATCCTGACCGAGACCGCCGACCCGGTGTCAGGCGAGCTCTTCGGCAACCTGGCGGCCACCGGTACCGCCCTGGCCCTGGTCGCTGCGGCCACCTCGCTGGAAAACGGTCCGCGCTGACAACCGGGGGTCGCTAGCGTGCGCCCGTGACATCCGGCAGCGACGCCGCCATCCTGGTGGAGGGGATCGAGAAGTCCTTCGGTCCGGTCCGGGCCCTGCGCGGCGTCGACCTGGCTGTGCCCCGCGGCTCCATCCTCGGGGTCCTGGGGCCCAACGGGGCCGGCAAGACCACCGCCGTGCGCATCCTCACCACCCTGCTCGAACCCGACGCCGGCCGGGCGGTGATCGAGGGGCGCGACGTGGTGGCCGACGCCGCCGGCGTGCGGCGCATCATCGGCCTGGCCGGCCAGTCGGCCGCCATCCAGGAGGAGCTCACCGGCCGGGAGAATCTCGAGTTCGTGGGCCGCCTCTACCACCTGCCCCGGGCACGCTGCCGCCAGCGGGCCGCCGAGCTGCTCGACCGGTTCGCCCTCACCGACGCCGGTGACCGCCCGGCGCGCACGTACTCGGGCGGCATGCAGCGACGGCTCGACCTGGCCGCCAGCCTGGTGGCCGAGCCTGCGGTGCTGTTCCTCGACGAGCCGACCACCGGGCTGGACCCCCGCAGCCGGATCGGCATGTGGTCGGTGATCCGCGAGCTGGTGGACGGCGGTACCACCCTCCTGCTCACCACCCAGTACCTGGACGAGGCCGACGAGCTGGCCGACCAGATCGTGGTGATCGACCAGGGGCAGGTCATCGCGTCGGGCACCTCCGACCAGCTGAAGGACCGGGTCGGAGGCGACGTCATCGAGTTCACCGTCCCGGACCCGGAACGGCGGGCCGAAGCGGCCCGCGTCGTCGCCGGCCTGTCCGAGAGCGACGCCCCCGCCGACTCCGGGACCGGCCGGATCGCCCTGCGCATCGGGCGGCGGGGCTCGGAGGCGCTGGTCGAGGCGGTCCGCCTGCTCGACGGCGCGGGCATCGAGATCCACGGCCTGGCCATGCACCGCCCGTCCCTCGACGACGTGTTCCTGGCGCTCACCGGGCACGCCGCGTCCGACGGGGAGACCGCCCAGCCCCGCCGCCGGCGGAGGGGTGGGGCCGCCAAGGACGCTCCGGTGGAGGAGGGGAGATCAGCCCCGTGAAGGAGGAAACTTGAGCACCGCCACCGTCGCCGCCCCGGCCATCTCCCCGCCCGCCGCCGGGTCCCCCGGGTCCCGGCTTCGTTGGGCGGTGGTCGACTCGCTCACCATCATGCAGCGCAACCTGCTGCTGTGGCGACGCAATCCGGCCTACATCATGTTCACGGTCGTGCAGCCGATGATGTTCATGCTGCTGTTCCGCTACGTCTTCGGCGGGGCCATAACCGTGCACGTACCCGGTGGGTACGTCAACTACCTCCTGCCGGGGATCATCGGCCAGACCTGCGCCTTCACCAGTTTCGGCACGGCCATCGCCCTGGCCCAGGAGCTGCAGAAGGGGTCGATAGACCGGTTGCGGTCCATGCCCATGGCCCGCTCCGCGGTGCTGGTCGGCCGCCTCGGCGCCGACCTGGTCCGCCTGGCGGTCACCATCGGGGTGCTCATCGCCACCGGCTACGCGGTGGGTTTCCGCTTCGAGAACGGGGCCTGGCCGGCCGTGCTCATGGTGCTGCTCGCCCTGGCCGTGGGCCTGGCGGTGGCCTGCGTGTCGGCCTTCACCGGCCTGGCCATCCGTGACGAGGAGTCGGTACAGGCGTTCGGGTTCATCTGGGTGTTCCCGCTGACCTTCGTCAGCTCCGCCTTCGTGCCCATCGCCGGCATGCCGGGCTGGCTGCAGGCCTTCGCCAAGAACCAGCCGTTCACCATCTTCATCGATGAGATGCGCTCCCTCGCGGTGGGGGGTCCGCTGGCCCTGCACGCCTGGCAGAGCGCCGCTTGGGTCGTCGGGATTCTCGCTCTGTTCGGATGGCTGGCGGCGCGCGCCTACCGTCGGGTGTGACATGAGCGCTTCCTCCCCTGCCGGCCCTCCCGCCGGCCCTCCCACCGGCCCTCCGGCCGGCTCTCCGGCCGGGCGGCCGTCGCCGGCCGGCGGAGCCGGGGCCGTGGACCCGACCTTCACCGCCCTGCCCCTCTACCGCCTGGCCGACGCGGCCCTCGACGCCGCCCGCTCCGGGGGAGCCGGGCACGCCGAGATACGCGTCGAGCGGACCAGGACCGCCATCGCGACCGCCCGCGACGGACAGCTCGAAGGGGCGGGTGACGACTCCAGCGCCGGCCTGTCGGTCCGGGTGCTGCTGGACGGCACGTGGGGCTTCGCCGCCACCACCGAGGTATCGGCCGAGGCCGCGGCCCGCGCCGCCCGCGACGCGCTCGAGGTGGCCCGGGTCTCGGCGGCCATCAACACCGAGAGGGTGGAACTGGCTCCCGAGCCGGTGCACGTCGCCACCTGGGTCAGCCCCTACGCCGTCAACCCCTTCGATGTGGAGCCCGCCGAGCGCTCCGGCCTGCTCATCGGGTGGACCGAGCGGCTGATATCGGACCGCCGGGTGAGCCACGCCGACGCCAGCGTGATGGCCGTGCAGGAGAACAAGTTCTACGCCGATCTGGCCGGAACCCGCACCACCCAACAGCGGGTGCGCGTCCATCCCGAGGCCACGGCGGTGGCCGTCGACGCCGGTACCGGGGCCTTCGACTCGATGCGCACCATCGCCCCGCCGGTCGGCCGGGGCTGGGAGTACCTGACCGGCACCGGCTGGGACTGGGACGCCGAGCTGTCGCAGCTGCCGGAGCTCCTGGCCGAGAAGATGGCCGCCCCCACCGTCGACAGCGGCGAGTTCGACGTGGTCATCGACCCGTCCAACCTGTGGCTGACCATCCATGAGTCCATCGGGCACGCCACCGAACTGGACCGGGCCCTCGGCTACGAGGCGGCCTACGCCGGCACCTCGTTCGCCACCTTCGACCAGCTGGGCCGGCTCCGCTACGGGTCGCCGGTCATGCACGTGACCGGCGACCGGACCGTGGAGCACGGGCTGGCCACCGTCGGCTTCGACGACGAAGGCGTCGAAGCCCAGTCTTGGGACCTGATCCGGGAAGGGACCCTCGTCGGCTACCAGCTCAACCGGGCCATGGCCGCCCGCCAGGAGCTGGGCCGGTCCAACGGCTGCGCCTTCGCCGACTCCGCCATGCGGGTGCCGCTCCAGCGGATGGCCAACGTGTCGCTGCAACCGGCCGTCGGGGGTCCCTCCACCGAGGAACTGATAAGCGGCGTGACCGACGGCGTCTACATCGTCGGCGACCGGAGCTGGTCGATCGACATGCAGAGGTACAACTTCCAGTTCACCGGTCAGCGCTTCTACCGCATCCGGGCCGGCCGCCTGGCCGGGCAGCTGAGGGACCTGGCCTACCAGGGCACCACCACCCGGTTCTGGGGGTCCATGGAGGCCGTCGGCGGTGAGCAGACCTACGTGCTCGGCGGGGCCTTCAACTGCGGCAAGGGCCAACCCGGCCAGACCGCGGCGGTGAGCCACGGCTGCCCCTCGGCGCTGTTCCGGCAGGTGCGGATACTCAACACCAACAGTGAGGCGGGTCGCTAGATGTCATCGTCACCCGGTCCGTTCCCGGCGCCGTCGCCTTCTCCCCGGTCCTCGCCGCAGGATGTCGTGGAGCGGGCCCTGTCGCTGTCGCGGGCCGACGGCTGCGTGGTCCTGGTGGAGGAGGGCTCCGAGGCCAACCTGCGCTGGGCCAACAACACCCTCACCACCAACGGCACCGGCCGGTCCCGGTCGGTCACCGTCATCTCCGTGGTCGGCGCCTCGGTCGGCACGGTCACCCGCCAGGGCGTCGACCCCGACGACCTGGCCGGCCTGGTGGCCGAATCCGAGGCCACGGCCCGCCAGTCGGCCCCGGCGGAGGACGCCGCCCCTCTGATGGGGGCCGGGGCGTCGAGCGGCGACTGGTCGGCGCCGCCGGCCGACACCTCCATAGGGGTGTTCTCCTCCTTCGCCCCTGCACTGGGCGAGAGCTTCCGGCGGGCGGCCGCCTCCGACCAGCTTCTCTACGGCTTCGCCCACCATCAGATGGCGAGCGTCTTCGTCGGCACCTCGGAGGGCCTGCGCTCCCGCTTCGACCAGCCCACCGGGCACGCCGAGATCAACGCCAAGTCGGCTGACCTGTCGCGCTCCTGCTGGGTAGGGGTCCCGACCGCCGACTTCGCCGACGTGGACGTCCCCGCCCTCCACGGCGAGCTGGACCGCCGCCTGGGCTGGGCGGCCCGCCGGGTGGACCTCCCGGCCGGCCGCTACGACACCGTCCTGCCCCCGAGCGCGGTCGCCGATCTCATGATCTACCTGTACTGGTCGGCCGGGGCCAAGGACGCCCACGAGGGGCGGACGGTGTTCAGCCGGCCCGGCGGGGGCACCCGGATCGGCGACCGCCTGTCGGACCATCCACTGACCCTGCGCAGCGAACCCGTGGCGGCCGGCCTCGAGTGCACCCCGTTCCTAACCGCCGTGCAGTCGGCGTCCACCCGCTCGGTCTTCGACAACGGCACGGCCCTGGAACCCACCTCCTGGATCTCCAACGGGGTCCTGGGCGCCCTGGTCCAGACCAGGCACAGCTCCGCCCTGACCGGGCTGACCTGCACGCCATACATCGACAACCTGATCCTCGAGTCCGCCGACGGGCCAACCCACGGCGACACCGACCGGCTGGTGGCCGGCATGGAGCGGGGGCTGCTGCTCACCTGTCTGTGGTACATCCGGGAGGTCGACCCCCAGACCATGCTGCTCACCGGGCTGACCCGCGACGGCGTATACCTGGTCGAGGACGGTGAAGTCACTGCCGCTGTCAACAACTACCGCTTCAACGAGAGCCCGGTCGACCTGCTGGCCCGGGCCGCGGTGGTCGGCACCTCCCACCGCACCCTCCCGCGCGAATGGTGTGACTACTTCACCCGCACGGCCATGCCGGCCGTGCGGGTGCCGGACTTCAACATGTCCTCGGTGAGCCAGGCCTCGTAGGCCCGGCCCGCAGCGGCCCTCGCCGCGACGGCTACCAGTTGGCGACCAGCTCGACCAGGCTGCGGACCCCCCAACCGGTCCCGCCCTTGGCGATCCAGCCCTCCTCCGACTCCGACCAGGCCGGGGCGGCGATGTCCAGGTGGGCCCAGGCCCCCTCGCCGGCGAACTCCTGGAGGAACAATCCGGCCATGATCGACGAGGCGGCCGGGCCTCCGGCCACGTTCTTCAGGTCGGCGACCTCGGAGTCGAGCTGCTTGCGGTACGGGGCGTAGAGGGGCAGCTCCCAGTACGGCTCCCCGGCCGCCGTGCCGGCGTCGATCACCCGACGGATCAGGTCGGCGTCGGTGCCCATGACTGCGGCGACCCTGTCGCCCAGGGCCACCCGCTGGCCCCCGGTCAGCGTGGCCACGTCGATGATGGCGTCGGGCTTCTCCTCGACCGCCAGGGACAGGGCGTCGGCCAGCACCAGCCGCCCCTCGGCGTCGGTGTTGAGCACCTCGATGGTCTTGCCGTTGCGGGCGGTCAGGACGTCGCCGGGGTGGATGGCGGTGCCGCTCGGCATGTTCTCGGTGGCCGCCACCCAGCACACCACGTTGACCGGGACGTCCAGCTGGGCCAGGGCGATGGTGGCGCAGATGACCGCGGCGGCCCCGCCCATGTCGTCCTTCATGGTCATCATCGATGCCGGAGGCTTTAGCGACAGCCCCCCGGAGTCGAAGGTGATGCCCTTGCCGACCAGGTGGACGGTGGCGGCCGCCCGCCGGGCCCGGTGCTCGAGGCGGATCAGCCGGGGCGGCTCGGCCGCTCCGGCAGCCACCCCGAGCAGGCCCCCCAGGTTGCCGGCGGCGATGCGCCTCTCGTCCCAGACCTCGGCCTTGAGACCGACCCGGCCGGCCTCCCGCACGGCCAGGCGGGCCAGTTCCCGGGGGGTCAGGTTGCGGGGCGGACGGTTGACCCAGTCCCGCGCCCGGCAGGCGGCCTCGGCCACCACCTGGCCCCGGCGCAGGGCGTCGCGCGACGCACCGACGACGGTGACCCGCTCCACCCGGGCGCCGGCCGCCCGCCGGGCCGACCCGGCGTAGCGGTAGGCGCCCAGAGCGAAGCCCTCCACGATGGCGGCGGCGGCCTGGTCGGAGCTGAGCGCGCCGGCGCCGGCCCGAGTGGCCGCCTTCTGCGCGGCTGCCTTCTGCGCGGCTGCCTTCTGCGCGGCCCTGGTGGTGCGGGCCGGCTGGGCCGCCGCGGCCAGGAGGGTCGTGGCCACGTGGTCGGCGTCCCCGGCCTGGCGGGCCAGCGCGGCGGCGGCCCGGCGCAGGTCGTCGCGTGTGACCGCCCCCGGCTCCCCCACGCCGAGGGCCACGATGGTGGTCCCGTTCCCGGAGGGGAGGGCCAGCGCCTGGCCCGGGCGGCCCTCGAACCGCCGCTGCTTCAGGTAAGAGGAAGCCCTCCCGGCACCACCGTCGGGAAACCCGCCGTCAAGGGATGCACCGTCGGGGAATGCGCCGTCGGGGGTGGACAGGTCGGCGAACACCGGTACCGCCAGCACCCGGGCCCGGGCCGGGACGGCCGCGGCCGCCGCGAACGTGGCCATGATCGGGTCGTCGGGGATGACGCCGACGCCCGCCGGGCGCCGCTTGGCGGCGCCGGTGGCCTTGTTCGTGGTGGTAGCCGCGCGCTTGGCAGCCGCCTTGGTGGTGGCTGCCTTGGTGGCGCCTGCCCTGGTGGTGGCGGTGCGCTTGGTGGCGGCTGCCACGCTCCGGGCGCTCTTGGTGGCTGGGGTGGACCCGGCGTTCCGGGGGGTGGCGGTCATGACTGGGACTGGGCCTTTCTGGATAGAAGCGAGTCGCCGTGCTCCTGCCATCTGGCCATGGTCCACAGCAGATCGGACAGGCGGTTGAGGTACTGCACCACCAGCGACGGTTCGGTCCCGGCCGGGGCTCCGGGCCCGGTCGCAGCACCCGGCTCATCCGGCGCGTTCCTCGGCGGGAACACCTGGAGAGCGGCGCGCTCGGCCCGGCGGGTGGCGGTGCGGGCCAGGTCGAGGGAGGCCGACACCCGGTCGTGACCCGGGATTACGAAGTCGGTGATGGGCGGGAACCGGCCGCTCAGCTCGTCGATGCGGCTCTCGAGCGCGCCGACCATGTCTGCGGTCACCAGACTGACGCCGGGCTTCAGTTTGCGGCGGTTCTCAGCTGCGGTGGCCACCTCGGCCATGAGCACGTACAGGTCCCGTTCGAGGCCGACCAGCAGGCCGTCGAGCTCCGAGCCACGCTCGACCTCGGCTCTCACCATGCCGAGCGCAGCCTGGGCCTCGTCGACCGCGCCGTTGGCGGCGATCACCGCCGAGTCCTTCGGGACCCGCCCGCCGAACAGAAGCCCGGTAGTGCCGTCATCACCGGTTCGGGTGTAGATCTTCATGCGGAGGGGGAGCCTACCGGCCACCCGGGTGCAGCCCCGCGCCACGCTGCGCCGGGCCGGCTCCGCGGGCCGCCCGGCGCTGCAGCCGCGGCGGGGGGGCGGGGGGCGGTGACCGTTGTGTTCAACGGAGCTCCTCCCGAAACCCCGGTGAACAGTTCACCCCCGGAATCGGGGGGTCAAGTGTTCACGGAGCTCTCCCCGTTCGCTTCCGGTGAACAGTTGACCCCCCGAAAACGAGGGTCGGCTGTTCACTGGATCGCCGCCGCCCGCGTTCGATGAACAGTTCCCGTCATCCGCCGGGGACGGCGCCGACGACGGCGCCTACCGCCCGACGGCCGACGGCCCACCGGACGGCACGACGACGGCCGCCCAACTGCCGGTCCGACGACCGCCCTGTAGCCTTGGAACGGTGAGTTCCTACCTCGAAGCGGTGCGAAGCGGGGTCGTCGTGTTCGACGGCGCCACCGGCACCAATCTGCAGCTGCGCCATCTCGGACCCGACGACTTCGGAGGCCCGGCGCTGGAAGGCTGCAACGAGGTCCTGGTCGACACCCGCCCCGATGTGGTGGCCGATCTCCACCGCAGCTTCCTGGAGGTGGGCTGCGACGTGGTGGAGACCGACAGCTTCGGGTCGCTGCCGTGGGTGCTGGCCGAGTACGGCCTGCAGGACCGGGCCCGGGAGCTGGCGGTGAAGGCGGCGCAGATCGCCCGGGCGGAGGCCGACCGGGCGGCCGCGGAGACGCCGGGCCGGCCCCGGTGGGTCGCCGGCTCGCTCGGGCCCGGGACCAAGATCGCGTCGCTGGGCCAGATCACCTTCGCCGAGCAGCGCGACGGCTACCAGGTGGCCGCCGAGGGCCTGCTCGAGGGCGGGGTGGACCTGTTCGTCATCGAGACGGTGCAGGACCTGCTGCAGGCCAAGGCGGCCATGATCGGCTGCCGGCGGGCCATGGTCGCGGCCGGCCGGTCGGTGCCGATCCAGGTGCAGGTGACCATCGAGACCACCGGGCGGATGCTGATGGGCACCGAGATCGGGGCTGCGCTGACCACGCTGCTCGCCATGAAGCCCGACGTGGTCGGGCTCAACTGCGCCACCGGGCCGGCGGAGATGAGCGAGCACCTCCGCTACCTGTCCGTCAACTCCCCGGTGCCCATCTCGGTCCTCCCCAACGCCGGCCTGCCCTCGGTGGTCGACGGGCAGATGCACTACGACCTGACCCCCGAGCAGCTGGCCGATCACCACGCCCGCTTCATCAGCGAGTACGGGGTCAACGTGGTGGGCGGGTGCTGCGGCACCACCCCGGCCCACCTCGCCGCCGTGGTCGACGCCTGCCGGGCTCTGACGCCCGCCGAGCGGCGGCCCACCCCGGAGCCCGGCGTGGCGTCCATCTACAGCCACGTCCCCTACGACCAGTCCCCCTCGTTCCTGGTCGTCGGCGAGCGGACCAACGCCAACGGCTCCAAGAAGTTCCGGGAGGCCATGCTCTCCGACGACTGGGACACCTGCGTGGCCATGGCCCGCGAGGCGGTGAAGGGCGGAGCCCACGTGCTCGACGTGTGCGTCGACTACACCGGCGAGGACGGGGTGGCCGACATGCGCGAGGTGGCCAGCCGCTTCGCCACCCAGGCCACCCTGCCGATCATGCTGGACTCCACCGAGCCTGACGTCATCGAGACGGGGCTGCAGCTGATCGCCGGCAAGCCCATCCTCAACTCGGTGAACCTCGAGGACGGCGACGCCCCCGGTACCCGCCTGGACCGCTTCCTCAGCCTGGCTCGCGAGTACGGGGCGGCGGTGGTGTGCACATGCATCGACACCGAGGGCCAGGCCCGCACCGCCGAGTGGAAGCTGAGAGCCGCCCGGGCCATCCACGACCTGGCGGTCGGCCGCTACGGGATCGCCCCCGAGGATCTTCTCTTCGACCCGCTGGTGCTGCCGATCAGCACCGGCATGGAGGAGAGCCGGAGGGACGGCATCGAGACCATCGAGGGCATCAGGGCCATCAAGGAGGCCCTGCCCGGGGTGGGAACGATCGTGGGGCTGTCCAACGTCAGCTTCGGCCTGACGCCCGCGGCCCGCCACGCCCTCAACTCGGTGTTCCTGCACGAGTGCCAGGAGGCCGGCCTCGACGCCGCCATCGTCCACGCCGCCCGCATCATGCCCCTGCACAAGATCGACGAGCGCGTCGTCGAGGTGTGCCGGGACCTGATCTACGACCGGCGCGACGCCGAGCGCGGCTACGACCCACTGGCCGAGCTGCTGCAGCTGTTCGAGGGGGTGAGCTCCTCCGCCCTCGGAGGCGAGGACCGCAGCGGCTGGCCCCTGGAGCGGCGCCTGGAGCAGCGGATCGTCGACGGCGACCGCGACGGCCTGGAGGCCGACCTGGATGCGGCCCTGGCCGAGGGCTGGGCCGCCCTCGACGTGGTCAACGGCCCCCTGCTGGGCGGCATGAAGATCGTGGGCGACCTGTTCGGCTCGGGGCAGATGCAGCTGCCGTTCGTGCTGCAGTCCGCCGAGACCATGAAGAACGCCGTCGCCCATCTCGAGCCCCACATGGAGAAGTCGGGCGACGGCGCCGGCAAGGGCCGCATCGTCCTGGCCACCGTCAAAGGTGACGTCCACGACATCGGCAAGAACCTGGTCGACATCATCTTCACGAACAACGGCTACGAGGTGCACAACCTCGGCATCAAGGTGCCCCTGACCGACATGGTCGAGGCCGCCCAGCGGATCGGGGCGGACGCCATCGGCATGTCCGGCCTGCTCGTGAAGAGCACCCTGATCATGAGGGAGAACCTGCTCGAGCTCAACGAGCGGGGCCTGTCGGACATCCCGGTGATCCTGGGCGGGGCGGCCCTCACCCGGACCTACGTGGAGCGGGACCTGCGCTCCGAGTACCGGGGCCGGCTGTTCTACGGCAAGGACGCCTTCGAGGGCCTCCACACCATGGACCGCCTCATGGAGCTCAAGCGCTCGGGCGGCGACGACCAGGAGTTCGGCCGGGTACCCGAGGGCCGCGAGGGCGCCCGACCCCGGGCCGCCCGGACGGCCGGAGCGGCTGGGGCAGCTGGGTCGGCCGGAGCAGCCGGCGGGGACCTCCCCAGCCGGGCCCCGTCGGTGGCCACGGACAACGAGCTGTTCCGACCCCCGTTCGTAGGCAGTCGCGTGGAGCGCGGCGTGGGCATGGACGACATCGCCGCCTACCTCAACGAGACCTCCCTGTTCCGGGGCCAGTGGGGCTACCGGCCGGACAAGACCCGCTCGGAGACCGACGCCGACTTCAAGGAGCGGGTCCGAGGCGTGCTGCGGGAGGAACTGGCCAAGGCCCGGGCCAGCGGGATACTCCAGCCGGCCGTGGCCTACGGCTGGTTCGCGGTCAACTCCGAAGGCGACGACCTGATCGTCTGGAAGGACGACAGCCGCAACTCCGAGTGGCTGCGCTTCCGCTTCCCCCGCCAGCCCACGGACCCGTGGCTGTCCATCGCCGACTTCTTCCGCTCCACCGCCTCGGGCGAGGAGGACTACGCGGCGTTCCAGGTGGTCACCATGGGAGCCCGGGTTTCGGAGGAGGCGGCCCGGCTGTTCGCCGGCAACTTCTACCAGGACTACCTGCACCTGCACGGGCTGGGCGTGGAGATGACCGAGGCCCTGGCCGAGTACTGGCACCGGCGCATCCGGGCCGACTGGGGATTCGTCGACCAGGACGGCCCCACCGTCGGGGGGCTGTTCCGCCAGCAGTACCGCGGCGGTCGCTACTCGTGGGGCTACCCGGCCTGCCCGGACCTGGAGGACAACGCCAAGGCGGCCGAGCTGGTCGGCGCCGAGCGTCTGGGCGTCGAGGTCAGCGAGGAGACCTCCTGGCAGTTCCACCCCGAGCAGTCCACCGCGGCCATCATCTGCCACCACCCCCAGGCCAAGTACTTCGTAGTGGACCGGCCGTAGCCCGGCGCCGGGGACCGGGTTTAGGATTCGGTCATGGCGCGCATATCGATCCCCGACCGAGGCCTCGGCGAGCACGCCGACTGGACCCTGGCCCGGCCGGAGATAGCTGTGGCGATGGGGGGACTCTCCACCGCCGTCTACACCCACTCCTCCCTGGCCAAGCGCGAGCGCGAAGCGGCCCGCTACACCATCGCGCTCATCAACGACTGCGCCGTGTGCCGGGCCACCCGGGCCAAGGGCGGCGAGGAGGCCGGCATCGACGAGGGGTTCTACGCCGAGGTACCGAAGTGGCGCACCACCGGGGCGCTGAGCGGGCGGGAGAAGCTGGCCGCCGAGTTCGCCGAGCGCTTCGCCCTCGACCATCAGGGCATGGACGACGGGTTCTGGGACCGCATGCGGGGCGCCTACAGCGACGAGGAGGTGGCCGACCTGACCATGTGCTGCGGTGCCTGGCTGGGCATGGGCCGGGCTCTGGCCGTCATCGGGGTGCGCGCCCCCGACGAGCGGCTCGTGGTCTGACGCCGTGAAAGAACTGCTCTACCACCGGTTCATCCTGCCCACCGTCGACCGGCTCCCCGACAAGACCGCGGTCATCGACGGCGACTTCACCGCCACCTACAGCCAGCACCTGCAGCGGGTGCTCAAGCTGGGCGACGCCCTGCGTGGGCTCGGTGTCGGGCCCGGTGACCGCTTCGCGGTCATGGCGCTCAACGGGCACCAGTTCCTCGAGCTGTACCACGCCAGCCTGCTCACCGGGTCGGTCATCAACCCGCTCAACCTGCGCCTGGCCCCCAAGGAGCTCGAGTTCATCCTCAAGGACTCGGGATCGAAGGTCTGCTTCGCCGACGGCTTCTTCGGGGCGGCCATCGACAAGGTGCGGGCCGAGGCCGGCCTGGAGAAGGTGGTCCTGGTCGGGCCCGGCGACGTGCCCCACGACGCCGGCTACGAGGAGCTGCTGGCCTCCGGGGAGCCGGTCCTGCCGGCCGAGCCCGAGGAGAGCGACCCGGCCGTGCTCATGTACACCGGCGGGACCACCGGACTTCCCAAGGGCGTGGTGCTCGACCAGCGGGCGCTGGCGCTCGACGTGTACAAGGTGGCCACCCGCTGGGTGATGGACGAGAACTACGTCTACCTGCACCAGACGCCGATGTTCCACGCCGCGTCCCTGGGCGGCATCCTGGCCATCCCGGCGGTGGGCGGCACCTCCACATCGGTACCGCTTTTCTCCCCCGAGTCGGTCATCGACGTGATCGACCGGCACAAGGTGACCATGACCGTGATGGTCCCCACCATGATCTCGATGATGCTCGACCACCCCGCCTTCGACGCCGGGCGGCTCGAGTCGCTGACCATACTCACCTACGGCGCCTCCCCCATGCCCACCGCCCTGCTGGAGCGGGTGCTCGAGGTGCTGCCGTGGGTGGACGTCTACCAGGGTTACGGCATGACCGAGAACTGCGGTCTGCTCACCTGCCTGGGCCCGGATGAGCACCGCCGGGGCGGTGACCTGCTGCGCTCGGCGGGCCGGCCCATGCCCGGATCGGTGGTGTCCATCCAGGACGAGGAGGGCCGGCCGGTGCCGGTCGGCACCACTGGCGAGGTTTGCGCCAAGGCCGGCAACTACATGCAGAGCTACTGGAACCGGCCGCAGGAGACCGAGGCGGCCTTCAGGGGTGGTTGGTACCACACCGGGGACGCCGGTTACATGGACGCCGCCGGCTACGTGTACCTGGTCGACCGGGTGAAGGACATGATCGTCACCGGCGGGGAGAACGTGTACTCGGCGGAGGTGGAGAACGCCATCTCCAGCCATCCCGACGTGGCGCAGGTCGCGGTCATCGGGGTGCCCTCCGACCAGTGGGGCGAGGCGGTCATGGCCATCGTGGTCCCCAAGCCCGATGCCCGGGTCACCGAGGAGGCCATCAAGGCGTGGGCCCGCGAGCGCATCGCCGGGTACAAGGTGCCCAAGTCGGTGGAGTTCCGGACCGAGCCGCTGCCCCTCTCAGGGGCCATGAAGGTCCTCAAGCGGGACCTGCGGGCCCCCTACTGGGAGGGGAAGGAGCGGGCCGTCCAGTAGGCGCCCGGCCCGGCCCGCTACCTGCCGGTAACCTCTGGGCCATGTCGCGTGCACTGGTTCTCGGGGGAGGTGGGCCGGTCGGCATCTGCTGGCAGGCCGGGCTGATAGTGGGTCTGGCCCGGGCCGGGGTGACCCTCGCCGACGCCGATCTGATCGTCGGGACCTCGGCCGGATCGGTGGTCGGCTCCCAGCTGGCCTCCGGGGCCGACCTGGCCGAGTCGGTGGCCCTGCTCGGGGCGGCCAGCGGCGGTGGCGAGGGCGGCGAGCCGCTCGACAACCAGGCCGGGGTGGAGGGGCTGCAGGAGCTCATGGCCCTCATCGGCCAGGCCGCCGCCGGGGGTGACGCCGAGGCCACCCGGGTGCGCATCGGACAGATGGCCACCGAGGCCACCACCATCGCCGAGGCCGACTACCTGACGCTGTTCTCGGTGCTGGCCGCCGGCAGCTGGCCGGACCGCTTCGCGTGCACCGCGGTGGACACCTCCACCGGTGAGTTCCGGGTATGGGACACCTCCTCCGGCGCCCCGCTGTCGGCCGCGGTGGCCTCCTCGTGCGCCGTACCGATGGTCTACCCGCCGGTGACCATCGAAGGCCGGCGCTACATGGACGGAGGCATGCGAGACATGCTCAACGCCGACGTGGCCGTCGGCCACGACACCGTGCTGGCCGTGTCGTGCACCCTTTTGGATCTGCCCCCGGAGCTGGTCGAGGCCGGGCTGGTGGACGCCGGGCTGGACGCCGTGCTGCGCGGCACCCGGGGCCAGATCTCCGACCTGCGCGACGGCGGCTCCCAGGTGGAGACCATCGTGCCCGGCGCCGAGTTCCTGGAGGTCAGCGGCTGGGGGCTGCAGCTCATGGACTTCACCCGCACCCAGGCCGCGTTCGACGCCGGCCTCAGCCAGAGCAGCGCGGAGGCCGAGCGGCTGGCCAGGTTCTGGTCGGCCTGAGCCGGCCCCCGTTCAGAGGCCCGCAGCCTGGGCCAGCTCGCGGAACTCGTCGATGACGTAGTCGGCCAGGTCGTCGAGGTCCGGGACCAGCTCCCGGCCGGCGACCAGGGCGAAATCCATGGTGTCGCAGTAGCTCTGGACGGTGATGTTCAACCCGACACCGTCGACGATGGTCGACACCGGGTAGTAGTGGACCATCCGGGCGTCATCGAGGTGGAGGGGCTTGCGGGGCCCCGGGACGTTCGAGACCACCAGGTTCACCGGCGGGTTCAACCGGTCGGCGATACGCAGGCGGCTGGCCAGGCGGGCGGCCCGGATGGCCAGGGCCGGCGGGGCGAAGTCGGCGTAGTCCACCAGGGCGGTGGCCGGCAGGAGCGTGAAGCGGTCCTTGGCGTCGCTCATGATCTGCTGCATCTGGCGCAGCCGCTGGAGCGGGTCCGGCGACGTCGTGGGCATGATCGTGAACAGGCCGGAGACCCGGTTGGTCCAAGGGTCGGGCTCGTCGCCGGTGCGGATGGAGACCGGCACCATGGCGACCAGCGGGCGGTCCGGCAGCTCGTCGTGTTTGAGCAGGTACCGGCGCAGCCCGCCCGCGCAGGCGGCCATGACCACGTCGTTGACCGTGGCTCCGGCCGCGGCCTTGACCGCTTTGACCTCGGCCAGCGAGATGGAGCGCAGGGCCACCCGGCGGTGCGGGCTCAGGGCTCCGTTGAAAGGGGTGCCGGGGGCGATGGTCTCGGGCACCGGCGCCAGCGAGTCGTCGTGGCGCCGGGACCGGGCCGCCACCCGGGCGCCGAGCGGGTTGGGCACGGTACGGGCCAAGTCGGCCAGGCCGGTGAGACCCCGGTTGCGGGTCATCTCCCCCACCGCCCTCAGGGTCCGCACCTGCAGCCGGACGAACTTCCCGGGCTTGCCGACGGAGCCGAGCACCACCTTGGACAGGACCTGCGCCGGGCTGGGGGCCCGCTCCCCAGGCGGCACGGCCGGCGGGGACCCGGCGCCCGGTGACCCCGGCTCGAAGTCGTAGAAGATGGTCATCAGCTCCGCGCCCGCCGCACCGTCGACGGTGGCGTGGTGGATCTTGGTGAGCACCGCGAAGCAGTCGTCGGCCAGGCCGTCGATGACGTAGCACTCCCACAAAGGGTGGTTGCGATCGAGCGGGCGGGCGATGAGCCGGGCGGTCAGGGCGGCCAGCTGATCGGTCGTGCCCGGCGAGGGGACCGCGGACTCCCTCAGGTGGAACTCCAGGTCGAAGTCCGGGTCCTCGATCCAGAACGGGTGATCCAGCCGGAACGGGACCTCGACCAGCCGCCGGCGGAGCGGCTCCAGGTCCCCGAGGCGCCGGGTCAGCTTGTCCCCCATGGCCTCGTAGGCCGACCAACCGGGCCGGTCCGGCCGCTTGAAAACCCCCAGGCCACTGACGTGGCCGAACTGCGAGCCGGTCTCCAGGTACAAGAAGCTGGCATCCAACCCGCTCAGCTGCTTCATCGGTCCTACCTCCCCCTCCCGGCGGTCACTGTCAGCCGCCTGTCAGAGCAACCCTGCCACGGCTCCGCCGTCTACGAGGACCGCGCTGCCGGTGATGAATGAGGCCGCCTGGGAGCAGAGGAACGCCACCACCTTGCCGAAGTCGGCCGGGTCACCCATGGGGCCCGAGCGGCCGCCGAGTTGGCGCATCCGGTCGGTGGCGTGCACCCCCGGGCACGCCAGGTTGAGGGTCACACCGGAGGCGAACACGTCCTGCGCCGCCGTCTTGGCCCACGCCCACAGACCGGTCCGGGCCAGGTTGGACAGGGCCAGGTCGGGTACCGGCTGCTTCACCGTGTAGCTGGTGATGAGACAGATCCGCCCCCACCCGGCGGCCCTCATGGGAGGCAGGGCCTCCCGCACCAGCCGCACCGACGTGGTCAGGTTGCCGTTGATTGCGGCGGCGATCTGCTCGTCGGTCAGGTCCAGCGCCCGGGCCGGGGGCGGCCCCCCGGCGTTGCCCACCAGGATGTCCAGCGCCCCGAAGCGTTCGAGGGCCGCCCGGACCAGTTCGCCCGGCGCGGCCGGGTCCGTGACGTCGGCCGCCACGGCCAGTACCTCGGCTCCCGTGTCGCGCACCGCCGCCTCCGCGGCGGCCAGGTTGTCCCGGTCGCGCCCGCAGATCACCAGGCGGGCCCCGTCGGCGGCCAGCGCCTCGGCCGCGGCCCGACCCAGGCCCTTCGACGACGCCGTCACCAGGGCGACCTTCCCGGCTATGCCCAGGTCCACGGAGGATCAGGCCTCGACCACGGTCAGGTCGTGGCTGACCCGGTTGAGGGCCACCGGGCCGTCCGCTGACGCCACCACGATGTCCTCGATCCGGGCGCCGAAGCGACCGGACAGGTAGATCCCCGGCTCGACGGAGAAGGCGTGGCCGGGGACCAGGCGGGCCTCGTTGCCCGACACGATGTATGGGTCCTCGTGCTCCTCGAGGCCGATCCCGTGGCCGGTGCGGTGGATGAACGCGTCCCCGTACCCGCCGGCCTCGATCACCGAACGGGCCGCCCCGTCCACCTCCTCGCAGCTGGCGCCCACCCGGGCCGCGGCCACGCCGGCCGCCTGGGCCTCCTGCAGGACGGCATAGGCGGCCCGCTCCTCGTCGGCGGGCGGGCCGGTCCACACGGTGCGGGTGATGTCGGAGCAGTAGCCGTCCATGGTGCCGCCGAAATCGCACACCACCGCCTCGCCGGGCCGGATGACCCGGGCGCCCGGCTCGTGGTGGGGGCTGGCGGAATTGGGGCCGCTCCCGACGATGGCGAAGTTGACCTTCTGGTGGCCCGCGGCGATCAGCCGCCGTCCGATGTCCTGCGACACGTCGCGCTCGGCGCGGCCGATCAGCGGGATGTGCCCGGCCAGCAGCTCGGCGGCGACCGCGTCGGCGGCCGCCGATGCGGCGGCCAGGGCGGCGACCTCGGCCTGGTCCTTCACCGCCCGCAGCGGTCCGGTCACGCCCGACGAGGGCCGCCAGGCCGCCTCCGGCAGGGCCGACTGCAGGGCCAGCACGAAGGTGGCCCATGTGCGGTCCGAGACCGCCACCTGCCGGGCCGGGCCGGCCAGATCGGCGACCACCGCGACCGGGTCCTCGCCCTCCGACCAGGGCCGCAGGGCGAAGACCGACGGATCCTCCTCCACCCGGGGGGCTTCGAGGCGGGGCACGACCAGCGTGGCCTCCCCTTGGCGGGGCACCACCAGCATGGTCAGGCGCTCCAGGGGCATGGCCTCGTAGCCGGTGAGCCAGGGCAGATCGGCGCCGAGGGACAGCAGGACGACGTCCACCCCGAGCTGCTCCATACGGCTGCGGACCCGGTCCAGGCGGGCCGCCCGGGGGCCGGTCACGAGAACGACCCGGCCAGCTCGGTCGGTGCGGCCCCGGCCCCGGCGGCCGCCTGGCGGGCGTGGTAGCTCGAGCGGGTCAGCGGCGACGACTCCACATGGGGGATCCCCATGGCCTCGCCGATGCGCTTGGCCTCGGCGAACTCCTCGGGGGTCCACCACCGGGCCACCGCCAGGTGGTTGGAGGTGGGCCGCAGGTACTGGCCGATGGTGACGATGTCGACGCCGATGCCGTGCAGGTCGGCCAGGGTGGACACCACCTCGTCGAAGGTCTCGCCCATGCCGACGACCAGCCCCGATTTGGTGGTGAGCCCGGCGGCCCGGGCCCGGGCCAGTACGGCGAGGCTCCGGGCGTAAGACGCCGACGGGCGCACGGCCCGCTGAAGTCGGGGGACGGTCTCGACGTTGTGGTTGAGCACCTCCGGCCGGACCGCGAAGATGGCATCGAGCGACTCCGGGTCGCCTTTGCAGTCGGAGATGAGGAGCTCCACCGCGGTACCGGGTGAGCGGCGGCGGACGGCTTCCACGGTGGCCACGAACCCCGATGCCCCGCCGTCGGCCAGGTCGTCGCGCGCCACGCAGGTGATCACCGCGTGGGCCAGGCCCAGGCGGCTCACCGCCTCGGCCACGTGCTCCGGCTCGGCCGGGTCCAACGGGAGCGGCTTTCGGGTGTCGACCAGGCAGAAGCCGCAAGCCCGGGTGCAGCGGTCACCGTTGATCATGAACGTGGCCGTCCCGTCGGCCCAGCACTCGAAGATGTTGGGGCAGCCGGCCTCCTCGCAAACGGTGACCAGCGACAGGTCCCGCACGACGTGCTTCAGCTCCCGGTACCCGGAGCCCAGATTGGCCTTGGCCCGCAGCCACTCCGGCTTGCGGTCGGCGATCTGCACCCCGGCGGTCGGGTCCACCCCGGCCTGGGCCAGGCGTCGATCGATCATCCGCACCGGGGTCCCACCCGGCCCCTCGCCCCTGGTGAAGGGGGCCAGGTCCCCGTCGGCGACCTTCCAGGCCACGTCCCTCCGGTCGACCCCGGGATAGCCCCAGATGAGGGCGGCCCGGTCCACGACCGCGTCGACCACCTCCTTCATGGACACCCCGACGCCCTCGGCGGCCAGGGAGGTCACCGGCTTGTCGGCGATGCCGCACGGGACGATGTGGGAGAACATGGTCATGTCGGGGTCCACGTTGAGGGCGAAGCCGTGCATGGACCGACCCTTCGAGACCCGCACCCCTATGGCGCAGATCTTGCGGGGGGCGGGACCGTCGGGATCCACCCACACACCCGGGTAACCCTCGAGCCGGCCGGCCCCGGGCAGGCCCAGGTCGGCCAGCACGTCGATGACCATCTGCTCGATCCGATGGACGTGGCAGGGCATCGAGCCGGGGGCGGTCGGCACGGCCATGACCGGATAGCCGACCAGCTGTCCCGGGCCGTGGTAGGTGACGTCCCCACCCCGGTCGGTGCTGACCAGCTCGGCGCCCACCGACGCCGGGTCGACCAGCACGTGCTCCCGGCGGGCCCGCACCCCCATCGTGTACACGGAGCGGTGCTCGAGGAGCAGCAGCCAGTCGTCCGAGCCGTCCGCCCACAGGCCCCGCTGCAGGGCCAGGGCGTCGCTGTAGCGGACCCGGCCCAGCCAGCGGGCCCGCAAGGGAGCGGTCCGGGCGCCTTCGACGGGGGCGGCGCAGGCGCTCACAGCTCGGCGGCCCAGTCCCTCGTCTCCAGGATCTCCTGGACGGCCCGGAGGAACGCCGCGGCGTAGGCGCCGTCGAAGGCCCGGTGGTCCCAGGACAGGACCAGGTTGCCCACCGGGTGGATGGCGATGCCATCGGTGCCGTCTGGCAGCTCGACGACCACCGGGCGCTTCTTCACCCCGTCGGTGGAGAGGATGGCGACCTGGGGCTGGTTGATGACCGGCACGGTGATGAGGGTGCCGAACGGGCCGGCGTTGGTGATGGTGAAAGTGCCGCCCGAGATGTCGTCCATGGTCAGGCGCTTGGAGCGGGCCTTGGCCGCCAGCCCGGATATGTCGCGCGCCAGCGCCCTCAGTCGCTTCCCGTCCGCCTGGTGGACGACCGGCACGAGGAGGCCCTCGAAGTCCAGGTCCACGGCGATACCGATGTTGAGGTCGTGGTGGACGATCAGCGCGTCCTCGCCGACCGAGCTGTTGACGTGGGGGAAGTCCTCGAGGGCGTCCACCACCGCCCGGGTGATGAACGGGAGGTAGGTGAGACCGAATCCCTCGGTCTCCCGGAACTGGTCCTTGGCGGCCGAGCGGACCTTCTCCACCCCGTAGAAGTCCACCTCCACCGCGACCATGGTGTGGGCCGAGGTGTGCTTGGAGCGGATCATGTGCTCGGCGGTCCGGCGCCGGATGTTGGTGAAGGGCACGATCTCGTCGCGCTCACCCGGCTGAGCCGGGGCGAAAGCCTCGACCGGGGCCGCCCCGGCCGCCGACGGAGCCGGTCCGGCCGTGGCGGGAGCGGACGGCGCCGGGCGGGCGGCCGGAGCCGCCGGGGCTCCGCCACCGTTTCGCCGGTCGATGAAGGACAGGACGTCGGAGCGGGTGATGCGCCCCCCGGCGCCGGTACCGCTGATCTGGTTCGGGTCCAGGTCGTGCTCGGTGATGAGCCGCCGGACCACCGGGGAGAGGACCCGCCCCGGGCCGGTCTCCTCACCGGCGGCGGCCGCGGCGGCGGCCTGGCGCTGCTCCTGCTGCACGGGGGACGGGGTCGACGGCTCGGGGGCCGGGGCGCCGGTACCGGGCGCGGCCGCTACCGCGCCGTTGGAGGACTGCGCCGCCGGGGCCGGGCTGGGCGCGGCCGGTACCGCCTGCGCGGCGGGGGGCTCGGGCTGGGGGGCCGGCTCCGGTTGGGCCTGGGCCGCCGGCTCGGGCTGGGCCTGGGCCTGGGCCTGGGCCGCCGGGGCCGCTCCGTCGGAGATCACCGCCAGGCGGGTGCCGACGTCGACGGTCTCGCCCTCGGGTACCAGGATCTCGGAGATCACCCCCGAGACCGGCGACGGCACCTCGGAGTCGACCTTGTCGGTGGAGACCTCGAAGAGGACCTCGTCCTCGGCCACCGCGTCGCCGACCTGCTTGGCCCAGCGGGTGATGGTTCCCTCGGTCACGGTCTCGCCGAGCTGCGGCATGGTGATCTCAGCCAACGTGCAATCCTCTTCCGGTCAGGGCGAGGACGGTCTCGCCGAAGGTTTCAGAAAGTGTGGGGTGGGGCTGGATGTACTGG
>JAKAXN010000393.1 GCA_021816565.1 Actinomycetes bacterium | reverse complement strand
CCCACCAGGATGCGGGCCTTGTCGGCGTCTACCCCGGCCAGGATCCTGGCCGCCGCCTTGTCGGGGCTGGTCCGCAGGAACCGGTCGAATTCCATGGCCGGGTCCTTGCCGGCGGTGGCCTCCCGGGCGCTGTCGTTGATGCGGGCGTTGCGGGCGATGTTCGTGCGGATCCCGCCGGGGTGCACGGAGTGGACCCGCACCGGCCGGCCGGTGATGATCATCTCCTGGCGCAGGGCCTCGGTGAAACCACGCACGCCGAACTTGGCGGTGGAGTAGGCCCCGTTGTAGGCCGGGGCGATCAGGCCGAAGACGCTGGACAGGTTGACCACGTGCCCGTCACCGGAGGCGATCAGGTGGGGGAGGAACGCCTTGGTGCCGTTGATGACCCCGTTGAGGTTGATCCCGAGCAGCCAGTCCAGGTCCTCGAAGGATGTGTCCTCGATGGTGGCGCCGATGGCCACACCGGCGTTGTTGACCACCAGGTTCACCGATCCGAACGTCTCGGCCACCTGCTCGGCGTGCTCGAGCACCGCCTTCCGGTCGGCCACGTCGAGGCGGTAGGGCTCGATCTTGCCCTCGGCCGGCCCGCACAGGCGCACCGTCTCCTCGAGGCCCTCGAAGTTGACGTCGGAGATGGCCAGGTTGGCTCCCCGCCCGGCCAGGGCCACGGCCAGGGACCGGCCGATCCCCGACGCCGCCCCGGTGACCACGGCGGTCCTGCCCCTGTAGTTGATCTGCTGTGCCATCGCCGGCCCTTTCATCTCTTCGTCACTGCGGCGGAAGGGGAGCGACCGACGGCCTGCCGGTGATGCATCCCCCTTTGTCCGAATCTTATCAACACTGTGTTGACAAAGTCAACGTAGCGTTGATACGGTGCAAATGTGACCGCCGAACACTTCGATGTGCTGATCGTGGGCGCCGGGCTGTCCGGCGTGGGCGCCGGCTACCGGCTGATGACCGAGTGCCCGGGGAAGACCTGGGCCATCCTCGAGGCGCGCCACGCCATGGGCGGTACGTGGGACCTGTTCCGCTACCCGGGGATCCGCTCGGACTCCGACATGTTCACCCTCGGCTACCAGTTCCGGCCGTGGCGCAAGGCCCGGGCCATCGCCGACGGCGAGTCGATCCGCACCTACATCGAAGAGACCGCCGCCGAGTTCGGCATCGACAGGAAGATCCGCTACCGCCACAAGGTGACCCGCACCTCGTGGGACAGCGCCGCCGGGCGCTGGAGCGTCGAGGTCAACGGTGGACCGTCCGCCGGCGGGGTTGCCTACACGTGCGACTTCCTCTACATGTGCAGCGGCTACTACAGCTACGACGCCGGGTACCGCCCGGACTTCCCGGGTGAGGACCGCTTCGCCGGGACCGTGGTCCATCCCCAGCAGTGGCCCGAGGACCTCGATTACGCCGGCAAGAAGGTGGTCGTCATCGGCAGCGGCGCCACCGCCATCACCCTGGTGCCGTCCATGGCCCCCCTGGCCGCCCACGTCACCATGCTGCAGCGCTCGCCGACCTACATCGCCTCCCTGCCCGGGGTGGACCCGCTGGCCGCGGTGTTCAACCGGTACCTGCCGTCGCGGCTGGCCCACCAGCTCAACCGGGTCAAGAGCATCGTGGTCACCCAGATCTTCTACCAGTTCTGCCAGCGCTTCCCCGGCCCGGCCCGGCGCCTCCTGGCCAGGCTGACCTCGGCCCAGCTGCCGAAGGGTTACGCCATCGACCCGGACTTCACCCCCCGGTACAACCCCTGGGACCAGCGGATGTGCATGGTGCCCGACGGGGACCTGTTCAAGGCCATCGCCGACGGGCGGGCGTCGGTGGTGACCGACACCATCGACACCTTCACCGAGACCGGGATCCGGCTGGCCTCCGGGCGGGAGATCGAGGCCGACATCGTCGTCACCGCCACCGGGCTGCAGCTGCAGCTGGGCGGGGGCAGCGACATGGAGGTGGACGGCCAGCCGGTGAAGCCCGGCGAGCGCTACGTGTACCGGGGCTGCATGCTGAGCGGGGTGCCCAACTTCGCCCTGTGCGTCGGCTACACCAACGCCTCGTGGACCCTGCGGGCCGACCTCACCTCCCGGTACGTGTGCCGCCTGCTCAACCACATGGACAGCCACGGGTACCGCTCCGCCGTCCCCGACCACCGCGAGGACGAGGACGGCCGCCCGCTGCTCGATCTCAAGTCCGGCTACGTGCAGCGCTCCGTGGACCTGCTGCCCAGGCAGGGCGCCCGGGCGCCGTGGCGGATCCGGCAGAACTACCTGCTCGACTACTTCACCGCCCGCTACAGCGACGTGACCGAGGCCATGGACTTCGCCGGCCGGCCGGCCACCACCTCCGAGGAACCGGTGGCCGTCGGCGCCTGAGACGCCCGGTGCCGCGCCGGCCGGTCGGCCCGCAGGGCGTCGCCCCCGCCTAGCCTCGGGCCCGATGAACCTGGCCGAGACAGCCCTCCCCGCCGACTCGGTCGGACTGCTGGAGGGCATCACCACCACCCGGGCCGTCCGCTCCTACACCGACGACCCGGTCCCGCCGGAGGTGCTGAGGGCGGTGCTCTTCGCCGCCACCCGGGCCCCCAGCGGGTCCAACCGCCAGCCCTTCCGGTTCCTGGTCCTCACCGACGGGCCGAAGGCGGCCCGGGCCAAGCGGCTGATCGGCGAATCGGCCCGGCGGGCCTGGGCGGCCAAGCGGGTGGGCGACGGCTACGACCGGGGCTCCGGTGCCCGGCCCGACTCGCCCAAGGCCCGGATGGCCGCCAGCATGGAGGCCTACGTGGCCGGCTTCGACAGGGTGCCGGCGCTGATCCTGCCCTGCCTGCTGCGGTACCGGCCGCCGGCGTCGTTCGAGGGGGCCTCGGTGTACCCGGCCTGCCAGAACCTGCTGCTGGCCGCCCGGGCCCTCGGCTACGGCGGGGTGCTCACAGGCTGGCACTTCGGCGTGGAGGCCGAGCTGCGGGACCTGCTGGCCGTACCCGACGACGCCTTCATGGCCGCCACCATCACCCTGGGCCGGCCCCGGGGCGGCCACGGCCCGGTGCGCCGCCGGCCCCTGCCCGACCTGGTCTTCGCCGAGTCGTGGGGCCGCTCCGCCGAGTGGGCGGTGGACCCGCCCGGCACCCGCCACACCTCCACCCTCCCGGCCCGCCCCGCTTAGCCGCCGTTCCTCCGGCCCGCAGCCGGGTCCCCGGGCCGGTCAACGGAACGGCGACCGGCCCTCCCGGCCACCCCCGCCGCTACCATCGGCGCCGCCATGGAGACGATGGAAACGCTAGAGGTCGAGTACCGGGACGGCTACGCCGTGGTCAGGCTCAACCGGCCGCCGGTCAACGCGGTCAACAAGGTGATGATGCGCGAGCTGCGCCGCTGCTTCGACGCCCTCTCCCAGGAGCGCCACGTGTCGGCGGTGGTGTTCGCGGCCCGGGGGGAGAAGGCCTTCTGCGGTGGTATCGACCTGAGGGAGGTGGGCGGAGGCGACGACGGCGGCGCCACCGACCTGCACGCCCTGCTCGACCCCAACTGGGAGTGGCGCCAGGCCCAGAGCGCCATCCGGGGCTGCCTGGTGCCGGTCATCGGGGCGGTCGAGGCGGTGGCCATCGGCGCCGGCTTCGGGCTCATCGGGGTGTGCGATCTGGTCATCGCCGGTGACAAGGCCCGCTTCGGCCTGACCGAGATCAACGTCGGGCTGCTGGGCGGGGCCAGCAAGGCCCTCCGCCTGCTGGGGCCCTCCAAGGCCCGGCGCATGCTGTTCCTCGGCGAGCTGATGCCGGCCGGGGAGCTGTACCGCCTGGGCGGGATCGAGGAGGTGGTCCCGGCCGGCACCGCCGAGGAGCGGGCCTGCGAGCTGGCCGCCCAGATGGCCAGGAAGAGCCCCATCGGCCTGCGCCTGGCCAAGGAGTCCATCCTGCGCATCGAGGGGGAGGAGATGATGGACCGCTACCGCACGGAGAACGACTACACCAGCCGGCTGCGGGCCTACCACGACTCCGACGAGGCCCTGGCCGCGTTCAACGAGAAGCGCCAGCCCACCTGGACCTGGACCTGAGCGAGCCGGGATGGCCCGGCCGGCCGCCGGCCGGGCGCCCGCCCGCAGTCGGTGGGCGCCCGGTCCGGTCGGTGGCTACTTGCTGATCAGCGGGTCGCGTGGCAACCCGAGTATGCGCTCGCCGATCTGGTTGCGCTTGATCTCCGAGGTGCCACCGGCGATGGACAGGCCCCGGTTGGACAGCACCGTGAGCCCGGACAGCGCCCCGGCCCCGTCCAGGTAGGCCCCTTCGGGCCCGGCCAGGGCGGCCAGGATGGCCGCGGCCTCGTGGCCCAGCTCCGACAGGAGCAGCTTGGTCATGTTGCCCTCGGGCCCGGGGGCACCGCCGGCCACCGCCCGGTGGGCGCTGCGCATGTTGAGGATGCCGATGGCCTCGTAGCGCGACACGTGCCGGCCCACCCGGCCGACGCCGCCGGGCAGCCGCTCGGGGTGG
>JAKAXN010000392.1 GCA_021816565.1 Actinomycetes bacterium | reverse complement strand
CCGAGCTGATCGCCCACAACCTGGCCGCCGACTTCCGCCAGCTCGATCTCAGCCGGGCCCACATCGTGCTGGTGGAGATGATGGACCACCTGCTGCCCGGGTTCTCCGAGCGCTCGCAGAAGCGGGCACTGGAGACGCTGACGGCCCGCGGCGTGGAGGTCCGCCTCAACACCCGGCTGTCGAAGGTGACCGAGGACGGGGTGTGCTTCGAGGACGGCTCCGAGATCCGCACCCGCACGGTGGTGTGGACCGCCGGGGTGAAGGCCAACCCGCTGGCCGACCACTTACCCGGCCCGAAGCGCCGGGGTGGCACCATCCCGGTGGAGCCGGACCTGTCCCTGCCGGGCCACCCGGAGGTCTTCGTGGTCGGCGACCTGGCCGCGGCCCGGGGGCGCAAGGGCGAGCAGCTGCCCCAGCTGGCGCAGGTCGCCATCCAGGGCGGCAAGCACGCCGCCGACAGCATCGTGCGCCAGCTGGCCGGGCGTCCCACCAGGCGCTTCCGCTACCACAACCACGGCATCATGGCCACCATCGGCCGGCGTCAGGCAGTGGCCGAGCTGCCCGGTGGCGTGGACTTCGGGGGGACGCTGGGCTGGCTGGCCTGGCTGGGCGTCCATCTGGTGTTCCTGGTCGGCTTCCGCAACCGGATCGTGGTCCTGGTCAACTGGGCCTGGAACTACCTGACCTGGGACCGGGCGTCGCGGGTGATCCTCGACGACGGGTCCATCACCCCCACCGGGCAGAAGCGGGCCTGACCCCCGGCCGGCCCGCCCGGCCGGGGCCTTCGGCTCCTCACGGCGGGGGGCCTGCTCCCCCAGGTACGGGGCTGGCAGCTGGCGGCAACCGGCTGACGCCGCTCAGGGAGCGGGGGCAGGTGACAGCTCGGCCCGCAGGTCGGCTATCTCGTCTCGCAGCTTGGCGGCGTACTCGAAGCGCAGATCCGCAGAGGCCTCCCGCATCTCCTCCTCCAGGGTGGAGATGAGCCGGGCCAGCTCGTCGCGGGGCAGCTCGGCCAGGTCGCTGCGGGCCCGGTCCCGGCGGCGGCTGCGCCGGTCCTGGCCGGGCACCGGGGCGCCCTGCTCGCCCCGGCCCCCGAGCAGCACCAGGATGTCGGTGACGGCCTTGCGCACGGTCTGGGGGTCGATGCCGTGCTCCTTGTTGTACTCCTGCTGGAGGGCCCGACGCCGGTGGGTCTCGGAGATGGCCTTCTGCATCGAGTCGGTCATGCGGTCGGCGTACATCACCACCTGGCCGTCGACGTTGCGAGCCGCCCGGCCGATGGTCTGGATCAGCGACGTCTCCCCCCGCAGGAAGCCCTCCTTGTCGGCGTCGAGGATGGCCACCAGCGACACCTCGGGCAGGTCCAGGCCCTCCCGCAGCAGGTTGATGCCGACCAGCACGTCGAACTCCCCCAGCCTGAGATCCCGGATGATCTCGATGCGCTGGATGGTGTCGATGTTGGAGTGCAGGTACCGGACCTTCAGCCCCATCTCCACCAGGTAATCGGTCAGGTCCTCCGCCATCTTCTTGGTCAAGGTGGTCACCAGCACCCGGTCGCCGCGCCCGATGCGCTCCTTGATCAGCCCGATCAGATCGTCGATCTGGCCCTTGGTCGGCTTGACGATCACCTCGGGGTCGACCAGGCCGGTGGGCCGGACGATCTGCTCCACCACCTGCGTCGACTGCTGGATCTCGTAGGGCGAGGGGGTGGCGGACAGGAACACGCACTGGTTGACCCGCTCGTAGAACTCGTCGAAGCGCAGCGGCCGGTTGTCCGCCGCTGACGGCAGGCGGAAGCCGTGCTCGATCAGCGTCTCCTTGCGCGAACGGTCACCTTCGTACTGGCCGTGCAGCTGGGGCACGGTCTGGTGGGACTCGTCGATGACCAGCAGGTAGTCCTTGGGGAAGAAGTCCAGCAGGGTGTGCGGGGGCTCCCCGGGCTTTCGGCCGTCTATGTGGCGGCTGTAGTTCTCGATGCCCGAGCACACCCCGACCTCGGCCAGCATCTCGAGGTCGTAGGAGGTGCGCATGCGCAGCCTCTGGGCCTCGAGCAGCTTGCCCTCCCTCTCGAACCACGCCAGCCGCTCCTGCAGCTCCTTCTCGATGCCCGCCAGGGCGGTGCGCATGCGCTCCTCCCCGGCCACGTAGTGGGTGGCCGGGAAGACGACCAGCTCGTCGAGGTCGCCGAGCTGCTCCCCCGTCAGGGTGTCGACGACGGTGATCCGCTCGATGTCGTCGCCGAACAGCTCGATGCGCACGGCGTTCTCCTCGTAGGCCGGGTGGACCTCGATGGTGTCGCCGCGCACCCGGAACTTGCCCCGGATTAGGTTGGCGTCATTGCGCTCATAGTTGATCTCGACCAGCCGGCGCAGGATGGCCCGCTGGTCGTGCTCGGTGCCGCGCTGCAGGTGGAGGATGCGCTTGGAGTACTCCTCCGGCGACCCCAGGCCGTAGATGCAGCTCACGGACGCCACCACGATCACGTCCCGGCGGGTGAGCAGGGCCGAGGTGGCCGAGTGCCGGAGCCGGTCGATCTCGTCGTTGATCGAGCTGTCCTTCTCGATGTAGGTGTCGCTGGAGGGGAGGTAGGCCTCGGGCTGGTAGTAGTCGTAGTAGCTGACGAAGTACTCGACCCGGTTGTGCGGGAAGAACTCCCGCATCTCGTTGGCCAGCTGGGCGGCCAGGGACTTGTTGGGGGCGATGATCAGGGTGGGCCTCTGGACCGCCTCGATGGTCCAGGCGATGGTCGCGCTCTTGCCGCTGCCGGTGATACCCAGAAGGGTCTGGAACCGGTCGCCCCTGGAGATGCCCTCGGACAGCTGCTCTATGGCCCGGGGCTGGTCGCCGGCCGGCTCGAACTCGGATACGACCTGGAAGGGCGCCACGTAGGCGATGGTACCGGCACCCTGGGACGCTTCAGCCGGCGGAACCCGCCCCGGCCCGCTCCTGCAACCAGGCCCAGGCCCGATCCACCTCGGCGTCCAGGTGCTCCCGGTCGCCGGAATTGTCCACCACCAGATCGGCGAGGGAGCGCCTCTCCTCCCGGCTGATCTGGGCGGCGATGCGGGCCCGGGCGTCCTCCTCGCTGAAACCCCGGTAGGCGCAGAGCCGCTGCACTGCCACGTCCTCGGGGGTGTCGACCACCACCACGGCGTCGAATTTCATCCGCTCCTTGGTGGCGATGTTGAGAAGCGGGATGTCGAGCACCACCACCTCGGCCTCCTGCCCGGCCTGGATGGTCCGTTCGGTCATGACCCGGCCGATGACCGGGTGGGTGATGGCGTTGAGGTCGGCCAGGGCCTGCGGGTCGTTGAACGCCACCGCAGCCAGGGCCGGACGGTCCAGCTTCCCGTCCGGCGCCAGGATCGCCGGGCCGAACCGGTCCACCAGCGGCTGGTACGCCGGTCCGCCTGGTTCCACTATCTCCCTGGCTATGCCGTCGGCGTCGACCACCGCCGCCCCCCGGGCGGCCAGCGCCGCCGCCACCGTCGATTTGCCCGAACCGATACCGCCCGTGAGCCCGACCAGGAACATGGCCGGGGAGGCTAACGCGCCACCGGGGGCGGCCCCGGCCGCCGCCCGCCGGAGTCGATCGGGGCCGGTCGGGGCCCGGTCCGCCACCCGCAGCACCCGGGCCGGTGCAGACAGTGTGGATGACACGGGGCTGGACGGGCGGGACTAGTTCTGACCATCACGAAGATGGTCACGAAGGATCATTGAACTCGTCAGGTACCGGCGGGAGGCTGGCTTACTAAACCAACGGCGGGCATGGGGCGCCGCCACGGAACGGAGGTGAGACTAGTGCCCGACGAATCTCAAGACCAGCAACGTCAGCGGCTCCTGAACCTCCTCTTCGGCAGTGATGTGCCGTCGGTCCTGGAGGGCCAGCTGCTGCGCACCTCCGACGTCGCGCTGCTGTTCGAGGTATCCGAGCGGACCGTCTCCGAGTGGGCCAAGAAGGGGCAGATCCCGTCGGTGCGGACCCCGGGCGGCCACCGCCGGTACCCCGCTGACGGCATCCGGTGGCTCCTCGAGGAGAGCCGGCGGGGCCCGAAGTCCACGACCAACGCGCCGAGCAGCGTCACCTCCCTGTCCCACCGCTACCCGGCCTGACCGGCCGACCCGGCCCGAGCGACAGCCGGGCCCGAGGGACGGCCGGGTTGAGCCTCAGCCCAGGATCTCCTCCAGGCTGGCCCAGGCCATCCCGTGGGCTTCGGCCACCGGCACCGAGGTGAGCTGGCCGGCGTGGGTGTTGAGCCCGGGGGCCAGGACCGGGTCGGCCCGCAGGGCATCGCGCCATCCCCGCTCGGCGATCTCCATCAGGTACGGGAGCGTCACGTTGGTCAGGGCGTAGGTCGAGGTGTGCGGCACCGCGCCGGGCATGTTGGCCACGCAGTAGAACAACGAGCCGAACACCGGGTAGACCGGGTCCGAGTGGGTAGTGGGCCGGCTGCTCTCGAAGCACCCGCCCTGGTCGATGGCG
>JAKAXN010000023.1 GCA_021816565.1 Actinomycetes bacterium | reverse complement strand
CGGCGGCGATCAACTGCTGAAGGGGGGTCCGCAGCCGGGAGGCGCAGATCAGCACGGCGTCGCGGCCGGCCTGCTCCACCCGGTTGGCGGTGGCGTGCACCTCGCGGATCAGGGCCTCGGCCAGGCCGCCGTCTATGGCCAGGTAGCTGCCCTGGTCCCCGCTGCGCACGGCGTCGATGAGCTGCCGCTCCAGGGCCGCGTCGAGGGTGATGGCGGCCACCGTCCCGTCCTTGGCGTACTGGGCGGAGATGGCCGGGCCCAGCGCCTGGCGGGCGGCCTCGACCAGACCCTCCGGATCCTTGCTCTGGCGGGCCCGCACCGTGATGGCCTCGACGATGCGGACCAGGTCCCGGATGGGCACCCCGTCGTCGAGCAGGCTGCACAGCACCCGGTGAACGTCGGTCAGGCTGACCTGGGCGGTGGCCATCTCGTCGAGCACCGCGGAGTCGGTGGGCTTCATGCGGTCCAGCAGCTGGCGGACCTGCTGGGTGGACAGGAGCCGCCCGGCGTAGCGGGCCGAGATCTCCCCCAGGTGGGTGGTGATCACCGACGACCGGTCGATCACGGTGGCCCCGGCGATCAGCGCCTGCTGGCGGGACTCGGCCGGGACCCACTTGGCGGGTAGCCCGAACACCGGCTCGGTGGTGGGCTCGCCGGGGACTATGTCCAGCCCGTCGCCGATGGCCAGGAACCGGCCCGGGGGGGCGGTGCCGGTGGCCGTCTCCACCCCGTTGATACGGATGGTGTAGGCGTTGGGGTCCAGGTTGACGTTGTCCCTGGTGCGGACCGACGGGATGATGAGGCCCTTCTCGACGGCCAGCTTGCGTCTCAGGCCCTTCACCCGGTCCAGAAGGTCTCCTCCCCGGTCGGTGTCGACCAGGTCGATGAGGTTGGTGCCGATCTCCAGCTCGAGCGGCTCCACCTTCATCTCGGCGGCCAGGGCCTGCGGGCTGTCCGGGTCGATGGCGGCCGCGCCTTCCTCCTCGGCCGGGACCAGGCTGCCGCCCTTCTCGGCGGCCTGGACGCTGGCCGCGGCCCGCCGGCCGGCCAGCGTCAGGCCGCCGGCCACCAGCAGGAAGGCCAGGTGGGGCAGCCCCGGGACTATCCCGAGCAGGCCCATTACCGCCCCGGCCACGGTAATGGCCCGGTGCTGGCGGCTGACCTGGGCGATGACGTCGGTGCCGAAGTCCTGGTCGTCGGTGGCCGCCCGGGTCACCACCAGGCCGGTGGAGATGGACAGCAGCAGTGCCGGTATCTGCGAGACCAGGCCGTCACCGACGCTCAGCAGCGAGTACCGGTGGACGGCGTCGGTTAGCGACAGGTGGTGCTGGACCACCCCGACGGCCAGGCCGCCGATCAGGTTGATGGCCGTGATCACCACTGCGGCGATGGCGTCGCCCCGGACGAACTTGGACGCACCGTCCATGGCCCCGTAGAAGTCCGCCTCGTCGGAGATCTCCTGGCGGCGCCGGCGGGCCTCCACCTGGTCGATGAGCCCGGCGTTCAGGTCGGCGTCGATGGCCATCTGCTTGCCCGGCATGGCGTCGAGGGTGAAGCGGGCCGCCACCTCGGCCACCCGGCCGGCGCCGTTGGTGACCACCACGAACTGGATCACGATGAGGATCAGGAAAACCACCAGGCCGATGACGATCTGGCCGCCCACCACGAAGCTGCCGAAGGCGGAGATCACCGAGCCGGCGAAACCGTGCAGCAGCACCAGCCGGGTGGCCGACACGTTGAGCGCCAGCCGGAACAGCGTGGCCACCAGCAGCACCGAGGGGAACACGGAGAAGTCCAGGGGCTTCTTCACGTGCATGGTCATCAGCAGGATGATCACCGCGGCGCTGATGTTGGCCGAGATCAGGATGTCGAGGACGATGCTCGGCATCGGCACCACCAGCATCACGACGATGGCGATGACGGCCGAGGGGACGCCTATGAGACCGGAGCGGTTGCGCAAGGGGACCTCAGGGAAGGGAGCAAGATCGAAGAGACTGCTGGACCTTCCGTGGCCCTCACGGCTCGCCTTCCTGGCGGTGCCTCAGAGGAGCTATCGGCGCGTCGTCGGCGGGGCTTTAGGACGGCGACTCAACGGCTCAGCCGCAAATGATGTCGGCGAGCAGGTATCGCGGACCTACTCCTCGGAGCAGTTGATCCGGATCGGGTCGGGAAGCTGGTGCGGTCTCAGACCGGGGTTCCGGCCAGCAGCGCAGGGCACAGCTGCGTCGCCTCTTCCCGGATCGCCTGCTGCTGCTCGGAGGATGCCGCGGTGTAGGCAGTCCAGAACGCGTCGACTGCGGCGGGGTCAGCGAACGCCCCGGCCGCGGTGGCGGCAGCTCGGGCCGCCGTGACCGGATCGGGACCAGATCTGGCCAAGCCCACCAGGGGACAGGCGAGGGGTTGACCCACTTGGCGCAGTCGGTAGGACCACACGAGCGCCCGCTCCAGAGGCAACCTCAGTGCCAGAGTGGAAGCGGCCGCCAGCACCGGGGTCTGGTCGGAGCGGACGGAGAAGGCAGACTCCAGGACATCGTCGGCCACCTCGGCCCGGAGCTGCAGGACCTGGGCCATGAACAGAGTTATGCGGCTCTGAGGTATGGACGAGGCCAACTCGTCCAGGCTTCGACCGGCGGCCCGCATGCAGTCCACCAGTGACCCGAGGTGGGTGTCGAGAACGCCTTCTTCGTTGAGACCGGCCAGGAGCACTCCAGCCGCGGCTGCATAGTCACTCCTGCTCATGAGAGCCTGGGCCTTCTGGGCGGCGATCAGACCGGTCGCGGGCGCGAATCCGTCTGCGTCGCTGTGGTGTGCGGTTACCTCGGAGAGCAGGCTCAGCACGTCATCCCAATCTCCGCGCGCGGCGCGCACTGTGGCCTCCATGGCGTCGGCGGTGTTGGGGTCGGCGCCCTCTTCGCGGAGGCGACCGCACCAGGTCAGGGCCTCATCCAGGCGTCCCAGCGCGACGGTTGCGTCTATTGCGGCCCTCACGGCCAGACGGCGGGAGATGCCGTTGTCGGTGATCTCCATGCCCTCGACCAGCCGGCTCAACGCCTCCTCGGGCCGCCCGGCGAGGAGAAGAGACCGCCCGAGCGACACCAGGGAGTAGCCCTTGTCCCAGCCGTCCTCGGCGTCCACCTCCGCCTGGGCGACGCGAAGGTTGCGCTCGGCCTTGTTGCGTCCGGTCATGGCCTCATCGAGGTATCCGGTGTGGCGTATCCAACCACCGGTCTCCAGATCCGCCTGCATGATGGGGGAGTGGTCACCTCTCCTGGCGATCTGCTCGTGCAGGCGCCCGGTCCACTCGCAGCGGGATCTGCGGAATATCCGGGCCGCATGGTGGGTGAACTCGGAGCCGGCACCCGTTCCTGTCAGGTTCTGGATGCGTACCGACCAGGCGTCGATCTCAGGCTTGGTGTGAGCCAGCATCGACTTCAGCGCCTGGGCGTCGTCGGTCTGGAGCGTCTCGTCGGCGTCCAGCCAGACAACCCATTCGCCCCTGCAGTGCTCGAGAGCCGCGTTGCGGGCCCGGGAGAAGTCATCGTCCCAGTGGCCCTCCAAGACCCGGGCGCCCAGCTCCCGGGCGATATCGACCGTCCGGTCGGAGGAGCCGGTGTCATATACGACAACCTCGTCGGCGAATCCTTGAAGGGACCTCAGGCAGTCCGGTAGGCGGTCCTGTTCGTCCTTCACGATCAGGCAGCCGGACACGATCTGGGGCCGGTCGGACCACTCCACCGAATGATGGCTCGACATGAATTTGTCCCGGTTGGATTCCTGCTCGGCCAGCCAGTCCAGCCCATTGGCGTCGAAGGTCTTGTGCCCTTCGTGGTGCACGAAGGAGTCGTGGCAGATGACCAGGCGGTTGCCCGCCTTGATGATCCGTTGGCACAGATCATCGTCTTCGAATCCGCCGATGCCGTAGCCCTCGTCGAAGCCGCCCAAGCTTTTGAACAGGTCCCGGCGGACCGCCAGGCAGAATCCCACCAGGCGATCGGTGAAGCTGGTCCCGGCCCGATGTTCGGCGGCCCACTTGCGGGCAAATCGGCGGAGCTCAGGTCCGGACCGGTAGCTAGCCCCGACCACCAGCTGGGGGCCTGAGACGAAGTTGGACCTCGGTCCCGCCGCGCCTACGGCGGGATCGTCCAGGGCCGCTACCAGGGGGTCGATCCAGGAGTGGGCCAGTACGGTGTCGTTGTTGAGGAAGATCAGGATCGCGTGGCGCGCCCGTGATGCGCCGTCGTTGCATCCACCGGCGAACCCGCGGTTGTCCGCATTGGAAACCACCTCGACCCAGGGATACATACGCAGCCCGGCGGCGGTCCCATCCGTGGACCCGTTGTCAACTACGACGACCTGGTCGCGCAGGCCCAGCGTCGGCCGCAACGAGTCGAGACAG
This sequence comes from Actinomycetes bacterium, assembly GCA_021816565.1. The sequence continues at coordinate 18,926 of JAKAXN010000023.1, read as the reverse complement.
GCCTTGGTGGTGTCCCAGCTGTTCCAGGCCAGGATGACAATGGTGACCGGGGCGCGACTCATGACCAGCGGTATCGGCGCAAAATGGTTCGGCCTTGACATTGGCGGAAGTACCGCTCGGGCCGGCGGAGCTGTCGGATTCGGGTTTCGGGACTCGAACCCTGAAGAAATCCTTAAACCTGCTCAAGACCCGGGGTGGCCGGGACGAGACTATGCGTGTCCAGTTCTGGGGCAACCCGGAGAAGGACACAGGAACCCGAGGGTCCGAAGGAGTCGGACCTTCTTCTCAGGAGGAACGGATGTCTTCTCTCGTAGTCAACAGCAACCTTGGGGCGCTCAACGCCTACAACAACCTGAATTCGACGGACCAGGCGATGACCAAGGCCATCTCCCAGCTGTCTTCAGGTCTGCAGATCCAGACGGCCGCCGACAACCCCGCCGGCTACGTCATCGCCGAGGGTCTGCAGTCGCAGGCCAACGGTTACACCCAGGCCATCAGCAACTCGCAGAACGGCGTGTCGCTCATCCAGACCGCCAGCGGCGCGCTCAACCAGATCGCGTCCATCCTGCAGACGATGAACTCCCTGGCACTGAGCTCGGCCAACGGCGCCACCAACGACAGCCAGTCGCTGAACGCCAACCAGCAGGAGTTCTCCGCTCTGGCCCAGCAGATCGACCAGATCGCCAACACGACTTCGTTCGGCACCACCAACCTGCTGGACGGCTCTTTCACCAACCAGACGCTCCAGGTCGGCGCCTTCGACAACTCGAACAACGCTCTGACCCTGAGCATCAACGCCGCCACCACCGGTGCCCTGGGCATCTCCGGTCTGAGCGTCGGATCGGCTGTCTCCGCCCAGGCCGCCATGTCCGCCGTCCAGGCGGCCATCAACACCGTGGCTTCCAACGAAGCTGCGGTGGGTGCCACGCAGAACCAGCTGAACGCCATCGTGTCCAACCTGACGGTCGGTCAGCAGAACCTGCAGTCCGCCTACTCGGGCCTGGTGGACGTCAACTTCGCTCAGGCGACGACGACCTTCAGTACCGATCAGATCCTGATGCAGTCCGGCGTGGCCATGCTGAGTCAAGCTCAGCAGAGCCCGTCGATGGTCCTGAAGCTTCTCCAGTAAGGGACCGCCAAGCAGCGTGAAGACCGTGCCGGTCCCTGGAATCACATCCGATTCCAGGGGCCGGCTTGGTCCTTTTGTCCCCGGAGTCGGCTAGGAACAGGCAAATCACATGTCGATAGGCTCATCAGGTACCGGATTCACGACCACCCCGTCGGTGGTGTCGTACGGGATGGTCTCGGGGATCAACACCCAGCAGATCATTCAGTCCGAGTTGCAGCCGTGGCAGTACCCCATCACCAACCTGCAGAACGAGCAGTCCGCCAACAACAACTTCATCGCCGACTACCAGCAGATCAACACCGACCTGATCAGCATGCAGGGCGCGGCCGACACCCTGTCGATGAACAGCGGATGGAAGGCCCGTTCGGCCACCTCGTCCAACAGCACCGTGGCCACGGCCACGGCTGCGGACGGCACTCCCGCCGGCTCGGTGCAGTTCAACGTGGTCCAACTGGCGGCGGCCAACTCCCTGGTTTCGACCGGCTCGGTGTCGTCCACCTCGCAGATCGTGACCTCGGCGTCCAGCTTCCTCCTGTCGGAGGGGGGCGGCCAGCTCGGATTCTCGACCCTGGCCAACGGCAGCGGGGTGGCCCTGGGTAGCCACACGATCTCCGTATCGCAGTCGTCGCAGGCCGCCTCGAGCACCGGCACCGCCAGCCTGCAGTCGCAGACGTCGGGGATCAACATCACCACCGGCACCAACGACACCATCGGGGTGACGGTCAACGGCACCGCCTACAGCCTGACCCTGGCCGGCAGCCCCACCGGTGGCTACAGCGGGTCCCAGCTGCTCAGCGCGGTCGACTCGGCCATCAGCGCAGCAGGCGCCTCCGGGGTGCTCCAGGCCGGGTACAACAGCGCCGGCAACCTGATCCTCTCCACCGTCAACCAGGGGTCGACCCAGAGCCTGTCGGTGACGGGTGGCACCGCCCTCTCAACCCTGGGTCTGTCGACCGGATCCTCCACCGGTGTCGACGCCGTCGTCAACGTGGACGGCACCGCCAACACCCTCTCCACCGTGACCGCCGGATCCACGATCACCCTCAACGGGTCATCGGGTGAGACCATATCCGCGACCCTGCAGGGGTCGTCATCCCAGGCGAACGTGGCCAGCTCCCTCGTCTCGGTGGGATCGGTCACGGCCAACGAGATCTCCACCGGCAGCGGCTCGCTGTCCGACGTGGTCAACGCCATCAACGGCTCCGGCAGCGGGATCGTCGCCTCCGCGGTGCAGACCGGGACCGGCCAGTACGTCCTGCAGATGTCGTCGTCCACCACCGGGACCAACGGCAACCTGTCCATCGATCCCACCGTCTTCTCCAGCTCCACCCTGGGCAACATGAAGACGGCGGTGGCCGGAGCCAACGCCGAGATCCAGATCGGCGGCTCCTCCGGCTACACCCTCTCGTCCCAGAACAACACCTTCACCGGCCTGCTCCCCGGCCTGACGGTCAACGTGGCCCAGGTCAGCTCCAACCCGGTGACCATCACCGTGGGAAATGATGCGGCCAAGATCGCCGACAGTGTCAACAGCCTGATCACCGACGCCAACGCGGTGCTGTCGGACCTGCAGAAGTACGCCGGCTACAACGAGGCCACCAAGAAGGGTGGCCCGCTGATGGGCTCGGCCACCCTGCAGGGCCTGACCAACCAGGTCCTCGGTGCCGTCGCCGCAGCGGTCGGCACGTCCAACCTGGGCAGCGCGGCCAGCATCGGCATCAAGATCGACAACGGGCAGATCTCGTTCGACAAGACCGCCTTCGAGAACGCCTACAACTCCAACCCCACCCAGGTGCAGAATCTCTTCACCCAGGGGGGGACCTTTGCTGCGGCGTCGTCCACCTACACCGGCCAGGTCAGCTTCTCCTACGCCAGCAACACCACCCAGTCCGGGACCTACGCCATCAACGTCAGCCACTCGGCCACCCAGGCGTCCGACACCGGCGCGGTACTGAGCAGCGGGACGGTGGGCGCGGCCGAGACGTTGACCATCGGCATGGGATCCTCCTCGGCCACTTTCACCACCTCGGCCGGAGAGTCGCTCACCTCAGTCGCCACCGGCCTCAACTCGGCGTTCGCGGCCCAGGGCATGGGTCTGACCGCCCAGGTCGTCAACGGCAACCAGCTGCAGCTGATCTCCTCGAGCTACGGGTCGGCCAGCTCCTTCACCGTCAGCACGACCAACACCGCAGCCGGGACGCTGGGCCTGACCGGGGCATCGTCGTCGGCCTCCTTCGCCGGTACCGACGTGGCCGGGACCATCAACGGGGTGGCCGCTACCGGAAGTGGCCAGTACCTGTCGGCGCCCACCAGCGATCCCACCCTCGGGGGTCTGTCGGTCCTGGTGACGGCATCGGGCATAACCAGTGCCACCAGCGTCGGGAGCCTCACCTACACGCCCGGGCTGGCCCAGACCATGTCCAACATCGCCCACCAGTACGCCGATCCGGTGTCGGGGTCCATCACCCAGACGGTCAAGGGCCTGCAGAACCAGAACATCGCCATCAACCCCCAGATCGTGATGTACCAGCAGATGCTCGATCAGGAGCAGAAGCTGCTGATGGCCAAGTACGCCACCATGGAGGCCACCCTCGGGGGCCTCAAGAACCAGAGCAGCTCCCTGGCCAGCCAGCTGGCCAAGCTGGGCTAGCCCCCGACGAGCGTTTCGAAGGAGTAACCGATGACAAGCGACGCCAGGCGGGCCGAGGAACTACGGATCCGCTACCTGACCGAGGCCATCGAGACGGCCACCCCGGCCGTGCGCCTGACCATGCTGTTCGACTCGCTGGAGATGGATCTGGCCCGGGCCGACAAGGCCTTCGCCGAGGGTTCGGACCTCAAGACGCTCAGCGACCTGCTGATCCACGCCCAGGAGATCCTGGCCCTGCTGCGCGACAGCATGGATGTGTCGCTGTGGGAGCCGGCCGCCCGCATCCGGGCCCTGTACGACCATCTCTACAGCGAGCTGGTCACGGCCAATCTGGAAAAGGACCGGGCCCGTACTGCTGAAGTCGCCGGGCATGTCACCCAACTGGCGGCGGCGTGGCGGGAGGCTGCGGCGGCGAGCGAGGCGGCCACCGAGCTGGCCCCGGTGGCGGCCGCGAGCTGATGGACTGCTGGACGTCGGTTCTCGACGAGATGGAACGGCGCCTCGACGCCGCCGAGGAGGCCATGGCTGCCGGCCAGTTGGCCTTCGAGCCGGTGCCCATCCCGCCGGAACTCGGGCCCCTGCCCGACAGCTGCCGGGCCCGGGCCGAGGCCGTCTACGTCGCCACGGTGGAGCTGGAGGGGCGCCTCAGCGTGGCCATGGCCGTGATAGCCGGGTACCTGGGCCGGCGGCCCAGCACCGAGGATCCCCGGCCGGTGCCGGCCTACGTGGACCGCCGGGCCTGACCGGCTAATCCGAGTCGCGGGTGGCCAGCACGGCCACGTGACCCTCGATCTCGCAGGTGGGACCGGGGTCCTCCCCGGCCACCTCGGCCAGGTCCGCCTCGAACTGCTCGACGGTCATGTGGCCCCCGGCCAGGATGCCGGCCCGGGCTGCCTGCAGCCGCTCGACCAGGAGCTGACGGGCCGGGTCACCCGGCGATGGGCGGTGGTAGCCGGCCTGGGGCAGGACCAGCACCGCGCCGGGGGTGAGCCCGTGGAAGTCCAGGATCCCGGCCAGGCGCCGGCCGATGTGGCGGTCACCGCCGTAGCCGCCCTGGGCCGCCCGCAGGGCTTCGGCCAGCCGGGTGAACGCCGCGGAGGGGGGTGGCTCCGATACGGACAGGCCGTCGTCGACGTCCACGATGCAGCACAGCCCCCCCGGCCGGAGCACCCGGAAGATCTCGGCAGCGGCCCGGCCCGGCTCGGCCAGGTGCTGGAACACGAAGCGGGAGTACACCGCATCCACCGACCCGTCGGGGAAGGGCAGCTCGTAGGCGTCGCCCACATCGAAGGTGACCGTGGACCCGGGCGGCAGGGCCGACCGGCCGGTCACCGCTGCCGCCGCCGACCGGGCCACCTCGAGCACCTGCTCGTCGGTGTCGATCCCCGTCACCGCCACGGGGCGGAGTGCGGCCAGCTCCAGGCTGCTGGCCCCGTAGCCGCACCCGATGTCGACCACCCGGGCCCCGGCGGCGATGGGCAGGGAGCCCTGGAGGGCCCTGCGGGACGGCCCGGTGGCCAGCGTCTGCACCAGCAGCCAGCGCCGATCGGCCGGCGCCGCTTCGAGCAGGTCGCGGTAGGCGGCGTCGATCTGGGCCCAGGGGTCGCCTGGCGGGGCAGTGGTCACGGACGGGCCTCTGGAGAAATGGGGCTCAAGACTTCGGTCAGCACAGACGAAAGAACATATCGGCAGTGCTAGGACGGCACGGCCTACCGTAACCGCCCAGGACGGGCTCCACCCGGTATCGGGTCCACCAGAGAGATCTGGAGCACCCCGGAGGAGATCGCCCGCCATGAGCGGAATCGTCAACATCCTGCATTTCGCGGTCGATGGCCTGACCCAGCAGCAGCAGGCCATCGCCAACAACCTGGCCAACGCCGAGACCCCCGGCTACACCGCCCAGGACGTCCACTTCCAGGGCAGCCTGGCCCAGGCCATGCAGTCGAACACCGGCGCCATCGCGTCGGTCAACGTCGCGCCGGACCCGGCCCTGCCCGCCACCGACGGTAACAACGTGGACACCGGCCACCAGCTGGTGGCCGCGGAGCAGAACACGCTCCAGTACCAGGCCACGGTGGAGCTGCTCAACGCCCAGTTCCGACTAGTCCAAGGCGCTGCAGGAGGCAGCTTCCAGTGACCCTTTTCGGTGCCATCAGCATCTCCGGCTCGGGAATCGACGCCGCCCAGACCTGGATCAACACCACCGCCGGAAACCTGGCCAACGCCAACGACGTGGTCCCCACCAGCTCCGGCGCCTACGCCACCCAGACCCCGTTCCTGGTCCCGGTGGGCGTTCCCGGCCAGGTCGGGTCCGGGGTCGCCGTGGCCGGTATCCAGCTCGGCAGTACCGCCGGCATCATCGAGTACCAGCCGGGCAACCCGATGGCCGACAAGCAGGGCGACGTGCGGGCCCCGGCGGTCAGCACCGGAGCCCAGATGGTAGGGCTCATCCAGGCCCAGGCGACCTACCAGGCCAACGCCTCGGCGCTCAGCCACGCCAAGCAGGCGTACCAGTCGGCGCTGACCCTCGGGAGCTGAAGAAGTGGTCGCTCCCATCCCTCCCATCCAGCCTTTCAAGGCCGCCGCCGGCGCAGCGGGCGCGGCCGGTGCGACCGGCGGCGCAGCTGGCGCGGCCGGGACCGCCGGCGCCACCGGTGCGGCGGCCGGCTCCGGCGGCTTCGCCAACGCTGTCACCAACGCCTTGAACCAGGTCCAGCAGGTGCAGACCAACGCCTCCAGCGCAGCGGCCCAGGCGGCGGCCGGCCAGGGCAACATCGCCGACGCCCTCATCGCCTCCACCCAGGCGTCGGTCGCCACCCAGGTGACGGTGGCGGTCACCAACAAGGCGGTCGCCGCCTTCACCGACATCATGAACATGCAGGTCTGAGATGGCACTGGTTCCGGTCAACGTCGTCGAGCGGGCCCGCAGCGGGGCCAAGCAGTTCGCCTCCGGGTTCACCACCGGGCAGAAGGCCGTCACGATCGCCGCCATCCTGGCCGCCATCGTGGGCGGCGTGGTCATGATGTCCATGACCGGCAAGGTCAGCTACGCCCCGCTGTTCACCAACGTGCAGCCGGCGGATGCGGCCAGCATCACCTCAAAGCTGGCGTCGGCCAAGATCCCTTACCAGCTCACCAACGGCGGGTCCACGATCATGGTCCCGGCCAACGACGTCAACCAGGAGCGGGTGGCCATGGCCCAGGCCGGCCTGCCCTCGGGTGGGACGGTCGGGCTGTCGCTGCTCGACAAGGAGGGGATCACCACCTCCAACATGACCCAGCAGGCGGACTACCTGCGGGCCCTGCAGGGCGAGCTGGAGCAGACCATCGACTCCATCAGCGGAGTGGCCAGCAGCCAGGTCAACATCGCCATGCCGGCCAACCAGGACTTCGCCCTCACCAACAGCACCCCGACTGGGGCGTCGGTGATGGTGACCATGCAGCAGGGCCAGACCCTGACCGACGGCGAGGTGCAGGCCATCGTGCACCTGGTGGCCTCCAGCATCCCCAACCTGGACTCCAAGAACGTCACCGTGGCCGACTCCACCGGCGATCTGCTGGCCGGACCGGGAATCTCCCCCGGCCTGGCCGGGGGCGGCAGTTCCCAGACCAACGCCTACGACGCCTCGGTGGCCCAGAAGGTGCAGGCCTACCTGGCCAGCGTGGTCGGAGCCGGCAACGCCGACGTCCAGGTCAACGCCACCCTGGACTACTCCCAGGTGTCGACCACCACCAACAGCATCGTCACCGGCCCCAACGGCCAGCCGGTCAGCTTCTGCACCCAGCAGAGCAACAACAAGGAGACCTACGCCGGCGCCGGCGCCCCCCCGGGAGGCACGGCCGGCACTATCACCGCCGCCCCGACCGGGGGCACCGGCACCTACAGCAACACCCAGACCAGCCAGACCTGCGAGACCAGCCAGCAGACCCAGACCGTCCAGCAGGCGCCGGGCACGCTCAAGACCCAGCAGGTGGCCGTCCTGGTCAACGCCAAGGCCGTCCCCAAGGGGGTCAACCTCAACGCCCTGAAGGCCGGGGTGGCGGCGGCGGCCGGCATCAACACCGCCAGGGGCGACCAGCTGGCGTTCTCCACCATGCCGTTCGACTCCGCCTCGGCCCAGCAGGCGGCCGCCGCGGCCAAGGCCGCCGCCGCCGCCAACCAGAGCAAGGCCATGAGCTCGCTGATCAAGACCGGCGTGGTGTTCCTGATCATCGCGGTGGTGCTGTTCCTGCTCTGGCGGTCGGCCAAGAAGGCCCGGATGGCCCCCACCGTGCTCAACCCGGCCGACATCGAGGCCCTGCGTGCGGCCCGCGAGGTCGAGCACACCACGGTGATGCCGGCGGTCTCGGTGCCTGAGATCGCCCCGTCGGTTGAGGCTCTCACCCTCAACAGCTTCATCGACAGCCAGCCCGACGAGGTGGCCAGCATGCTCCGCAGCTGGCTGCAGGACGGCCCGGCCAGGAGCCAGGCGTGACCAAGACCCTCACCGGGAGCCAGCGGGCGGCCATCGTGCTGGCCCAGCTCGACGAGTCGCGGGCGGCCAAGGTGCTGCGCTCGATGAGCGAGATCGACGTGCTCGAGATCATGGGCGCCATGGTCAGCCTCCCGGCTCTCGACGCCGAGGAGGTGAAGAAGGTCCTGAGGGAGTTCACCTCGCAGGCCGAGCATTTCATCCAGGTCTCCCAGGGCGGCGTGGACGTAGCCCGCAAGCTGCTGCGCGAGCGCCTGGGCGGCGACCGGGCCGACGCCGTGATCGAGGGCCTGGTGGAGGAGCGGGAGGAGCACCCGCTGGTATTCCTGCACCGCATCGACGTCCGCCAGGTCGGCAACCTGGTGAGCGAGGAGCACCCCCAGACCGTCGCCGTGGTCCTGGCCCACCTCCCCACCGAGGCGGCGGCCCAGCTGCTGGCCGACATGGACGACGGCACCCGGGTCGACATAGTCAGGCGGTTGGCCACCATGGGCCGGATCAGCCCGGCGACCATCCGCCACCTGGCCGACGTGCTCGAGCAGAAGGCGGCGTCGCTACTGCGCAGCGGGTCCTCGTCGTCCAACGCCGTCGGCGGGATGGACCCGACGGTGGCCATCCTCAACCTGACCGACCGCTCCACCGAGAAGCAGATCCTGACCAAGCTGGAGGAGAGCGACCCGGCCCTGGCGGAGTCCATCCGCAACCAGATGTTCGTCTTCGACGACCTGGTCAGCCTCGACGACCGGTCCCTGCAGATGATCCTGCGCCATGTCGTGCCGAAGGACCTGGCGGTGGCTCTCAAGGCCGGTGGGGACGAGATCCGGGACCGCTTCGTGCGCAACATGTCCGAGCGGGCCGCTACCGACCTGCTCGAGGAGATCGAGATGCTCGGCCCCACCCGGGTGTCGCAGGTCGAGGCCGCCCAGAGCGCCATCGTCAAGATCGTCCGCGACCTCGAGGCCGCCGGCGACATCGTCTTGTCGAGAGGTGACGATGAGTTCGTCTAGGTCCCCCCGCCGGCGGATCCTCCGCGGCGACTCGATAGAGGCCCCCCCGGCTGCGCTACTGGTGGAGGTGCCCGGCTCGGGCCGGGCCGCCGACGTCGGCGGACCCACCCTGGCCGAGATGCTCGAGCAGGCCCGCCAGGAGGGTCGGGAGGAGGGCTACCGGGCCGCCACCAGCGAGATGGAGGCCGCCGAGGCGGCCGGCCGGGCGGCCCAGATGCGGCGGGTCGCCGACGCCGTCGTGGCGGCGGCCACCCAGGTCGCGGCCGCCCGCCGGGAGGCCGTGGCCGTGGGCGCAGCCGAGGCTGCGGAGCTGGCCTACGACCTGGCGGAGTCGTTCCTGCGCCGGGAGCTGGTCCTCGGCCGGGCCGCCCTGGACGCGGTGGTCCGGTCCATGGCCCTGGTCCCCGAGGGGGAGGACCTGATCATCCGGCTCAACCCGTCGGACTCCGTCACCCCCGAGGAGCTGGCCGAGCTGGCCCCCGAAGTGGCGGTCAAGCTGGTCGCCGACCCCCGGATCGAGCCGGGCGGCTGCGTCATCCAGGCCGGCCCGTGCCGCATCGACAGCCAGCTGGGCACAGCCCTGGACCGGGTCCGTGACGTCCTGGCCGAGGTCTACCCCGAGACCGCAGCCGGGCTGGCGGTGGTGGAGGAAGTGGCGTGAGCGTCCTGCCGACCCCCCTGCGGGACCGGCTGGTGGCCGCCGCCGGCCCCCACCGGTCCGGGCACGTGACCCGGCTGCTGGGACTTCGGATCGAGGTGGACGGCGTGCCCGCAGCGGTGGGCGACGCCCTGCGCATCTTCCGGGCGGGGGGCGTCCTCGACGCCGAGGTCGTGGCCGTCGAAGGATCCACCCTGGCGTGCATGCCCCTCGGCGACCTGACCGGGGTCCGCTACGGCGACCGGGTCGAGGCGGTCGGAGGTCCGCTGCCGGTGATGGTCGGCGCCGGGCTGCTGGGCCGGGTGGTCGACGGGTTGGGTCGCCCCATCGACGGCCTGCCCATGACCGGGGATTGGGAGGCCGTGGGCATCGACGGCGCCCCCCCGCACCCGCTGCGCCGGGAGCTGGTCGACCGGCAGCTGGCCCTCGGGGTCAAGGCCATGGACACCATGATCCCCTGCGGCCGAGGGCAGCGGCTCGGGATCTTCGCCGGCTCCGGGGTGGGCAAGTCCAGCCTCATGTCCATGATCGCCCGCGGCACCGACGCCGCAGTGTCGGTGCTGGCCCTGGTCGGGGAACGGGGCCGGGAGGTCAACGAGTTCATCCAGCACGACCTGGGCCCCGAGGGCCTGGCCCGCTCCGTGGTGGTGGTCGCCACCTCCGACGAGCCGGCCATGGTGCGCATCCGGGCCGCCTTCACCGCCACCCGCATCGCCGAGTGGTTCCGCGACCAGGGCCTCGACGTGGTCCTCATGATGGACTCGCTGACCCGCTTCGCCATGGCCCAGCGGGAGGTCGGGCTGTCCGCCGGCGAACCGCCGGCCACCCGGGGCTACCCGCCGTCGGTGTTCTCGGTGCTGCCCCGGCTGCTGGAGCGGGCCGGTGCCGCCGAGCGGGGCTCGATCACCGGGCTCTACACCGTGCTGGTGGAGGGCGACGACATGAACGAGCCCATCGCCGACGCGGCCCGATCGATCCTGGACGGCCACGTGGTGCTGACCCGTCGGCTGGCCACCTCCGGGCACTTCCCGAGCATCGAGGTCCTGGACTCCATCTCCCGGGTGGCCCCGGCCATCACCAGCCCCGAGCAGCAGGCCCTGGCCGCCGAGGTGCGCCGGTTGCTGGCCGCCTACCGCGACACCAGGGACCTGATCGAGATCGGGGCCTACGTGCCGGGGGCCAACCCGCTGGTCGACCGGGCGGTCCGGCTCAAGGACCGCTTGGACGGCTTCCTGCGCCAGCCCAAGACGGTGACCCCGCCGGCCGAGGAGTCCTGGCGGCTCCTGGCCGAGGCCATCGCCGAGCCGGTCGGGATGGTGCCGGCGTGAAGCGCTACCGCTTCAGCCTGGAGTCCGCCCTGCGGGCCCGTCGGGCCCAGGAGGACGTGGCCCGCCAGCGGCTGGCCGAAGCCAACCACCGCGTGCAGCGGGCGTGGGCGGCCCACCGGGCCGCCGTCGAGGCCTACCGGGCCGTCAGCGTCTCGGTTCCGGCCGGGCCGGCCGACCACGACACCTTCCTGGCCGGCCGCTACCACGAGATGCGCATGGCCGAGGCCGCCGAGCGGGCCCATCGGGCCGCGGTGGAGGCCGAGGTGGAAGCGGCCACCCTCTACGCCGCCTGGGTGGAGGCGGGCAAGCAGGTGGCGTCACTGGAGCGGCTCGACGAGCGCCGCCGGTCAGAGTGGGACGCCGAGGCGCTCCGGGAGGAAGCGGCCGCGGTGGACGACGTAGTGGCCTCCCGCTGGATCGGCCCGGCCGGGGAGCGGGCCGAGCGATGAGCCTCGACCCCATGACCTCGATCAGCGCCATCAAGCAGCTGGCCGCCAGCCTGTCCGGCCTCGGGGCGCAGCTGTCCGGGGCGGCGAAGAGCGGCACCTTCGACGCGGTGCTCTCCCAGGTCAACGCCGAGATGACCGCGGTGGCCGACGGCGGCCAACCGGTCGTCACCTCCCAGTCGGGATCGGGATCGCAGTCGGCTGCGGCCCTGGCCGGCATGTTGGGCTCCGGCTACGGAAGCGGCTCGGGGGCGGCGACCCAACTGGCGGCCGCCTCCTACGGCTCCGGCCTCTCCGGCCTCTCCGGCCTGTCCGGTCAGGCGGGCCTGTCGGGCCTGTCCGGCCCCGGGATGGCGACCGGGTCCACCTCCGGGGCGGCCCCCGTCAGCGGCCAAGCGGTGGTGGCCGACGCCCGGCAGTACCTGGGGGTCCCCTACCAGTGGGGCGGGACCAACCCGGCCACCGGGCTGGACTGCTCCGGCCTGGTGCAGAGGGTGTACTCGGACCTGGGCATCAGCCTGCCGCGCACCAGCCAGGAGCAGGCCACCGTCGGAACCCCGGTGGCAGGCGTGGCCGCGGCGCAGCCCGGGGACCTGGTCTTCTACGAGCCGAGCCCGTCGGGACCGGGCCATGTCGGTATCTACATCGGAAACGGTCAGATCATCGACGCCCCCCACACCGGGACGGTGGTCCGGGTGGACCCGGTCGGGACGCCGTCGGCCATCCGGCGGGTCCTGCCGTCCGCCTCCCCGACGGCGGCGCTGACCGCGGCCTCGCTGGGCGGGACCGGATCGTCGGCGGGCATGAACAGCCTGGGGGTGCCGGCCTCCCTGCAGCCCCTCTTCGCCGCCGCCGGCCAGCGCTACGGCATCGACCCGCTGCTCCTGGCCTCGGTGGCCAAGCAGGAATCGGGCTTCCAGACCGACGCCGTGAGCGGCGCCGGGGCCCAGGGCCTGATGCAGCTGATGCCGGGCACCGCGGCCGGGCTCGGCGTGTCACCGTTCGACCCGGCGTCGGCCATCGACGGGGCGGCCCAGCTGCTGAGCGGCTACCTGCACGACTACGGCGGCTCGGTCCCCATGGCCCTGGCCGCCTACAACGCCGGGCCCGGCGCGGTCGCTGCCTACGGCGGCGTGCCCCCCTACCCGGAGACGGAGGGATACGTGTCCAACATCACGTCCATGCTGGCCTCCGCCCAAAGCGGGGCCGGGGTCGGAGCGCCGGCATGAGCCAGGTCGCGGTGGACGCGCTGCTCGGCCTGGCCCCGCCGGCACCGAAGGCTTCCCCGTCCGGGGGATCCGACGCCGGGCGCAGCCGCAAGGACACGAGCACCACCGACTTCGGCTCCGCGCTGACCGTGGCCACCGCGGCCAGCGCAGTTGCCCAGCCCCCGGCTCCCCAGACCCCGCCTACCGGTGGGGGGACGTCCGGCCCGGCGGCCGGTGCGGTGACCGCCGCGGGCGCGGCCCCCTCCGCCACGGCATCGAAGCCCGGTCCCGGGACCGACCAGCCAGGCTCCAGCGCCGGTACCCAGAGCGACGGGGCGGCGGGCGGTGCGGCCACCCAGGACCAGCAGGGCGCCGGGTCGGCGGGCGGTGCGGCCACCCAGGACCAGCAGGGCGCCGGGTCGGCGGGCGGATCGGCTCCCACCGCCGCCGGGAGCGCATCAGGAAAAGCCGATCAGGCCGCCACCGCAGCCGGCTCCGATCCGGCGGCGGGTGCGGCCCCCGGTGGCGCCCCGGCCCCGTCGGGATCGTCGGGGTCGCCGGCGCCGACCAGCCCGGCCCCGGGCCCTGTACCCGCGGCCGTGGTATCGGCCCGGGCTGTTGCCACCTCGAGCGGTGTGCCGGTCGTCACCCCCGGTCATGGCTCCGCCGCCGGCCCGGCGGCTCCCGACGGCGCACCCCCGACGACCTCCGCCCCGGCACCCGCCGGGTCGGCCCCCGCCGCGGCGAGCGGCGGTCATGCGGTCGCCCGGCCCGCGCCGTCGCTCGCCGATTCGCCGGCGGCTGCCGGTTCGCCGGCGGCTGCGTCGGCCGGGGCGGCCGCCCCCGGGCAGGCCCCCAACCAGATGGCCAGCCAGGCCTCGACCGCGGCCCCGGCCCCGGGCGCCCTAGGCGCCGGCTCGGCCGGGACGGGGCCGGCTGCCACCGCCAGCGCCCTCCCGACTCCGGCTGCCCCGCACCCGGGCCAGCCTGACGTGGCCGGTGCGGCTGCCGCCGCCACCAGCCACCACCGGGGGTCCGAGGCTGCGCCGGCGGGAGCCTCGTCGAACCCCCAGGCCGTCTTCGCCTCTGGAGCGCTGGCCGGGCCGCCGGCCGCCCAGGCCCCGGTCGGCCCTGCGGCGCCGGCCCCGGCCCCGGCGGTCCCCGGCGCCGGTCCGACGGCGAATCAGCTGGTCGCGGTGCTGAGCCCGCTGCGGGGCAGCGACGGCAACCACCAGATCAGCCTGCGCCTCCAGCCCGAGGGGCTGGGCATGGTCGACGCCACCGTCACCGTGCGCAGCGGTCACGTGGTCGTCGAGCTGGCCGCCGACAACCCGGCCGCCCGCCAGGCCCTTTCCGCGGCGCTGCCGGATCTGCGCCAGCATCTGGCCCAGGACGGCCAGCAGGCCTCGGTGTTCATGTCCGGCGGCGGCGCCGGCGGGCAGGGGGGTCAGCCCGGCCAGGCCGGCCCCGGCCCGGGAGGCGCCTGGAGGGGGAGCTTCTCCGACGCCGACGGCACCGACCGGCTGGCCGACCGGGCCCCGGCCGGCGCCCCCGCCCGATCCGTCACCTCTGTAGACGTCCGCCTCTAAGGAGACCTGGTCATGTCATTCGTCAATCCCATCTCCGCCACCGGGGCGGCCGGCTCGGCCGGCGCCGCCGGGGCCGCTGCCGGCCAGTCCGGCGGGGTCAACCAGCTGGCCAACACCCAGACCTTCCTCAACCTGCTGGTGGCCCAGCTCAAGAACCAGAACCCGGACAACCCGACCAACCCCACGTCTTTCATGACCGAGATCGCCCAGCTCACGGCGGTGCAGTCCCAGACCAACCTCAACGCCGAGGAGCAGACGGTGGCCGCCGACTCCATGATCGGCCGGACCGTCACCGGCAATGGGGCCTCGGGGCAGCAGATCAGCGGAACGGTGACCGGTGTCCTGCTCAGCTCGTCGGGTCCGCCGCAGCTGCAGATCTCCGACCCGGCGGCGGCCGCCGGGTCCAAGCCCACCACCATCTCTCTCGACGCCGTCACCCGGGTCTACAGCGCCACCACCGCGGCGACCACCCCCACCTCGACCGGCACCTCGGGCAGCGGCACGGCCGCCGCCCCGACCGGCGGGTCGACCGCTTCGACCACCTCATCGTCCACCACCACGCCGGCCTGAGCGGCCCGGACCCCTTCTAGACAGACCTTTCGGAAAGGAAGCACCCAGCCATGGAGCAGTCCCTCATCGCCGCCGTCTCGGGCATCGAAGCGAACCAGACCTACCTCAACGTGGTCGGCAACAACGTGGCCAACTCGAACACCACCGGCTACAAGTCCGAGAACGCCGACTTCACCGACCTGCTGGCCGAGCAGATCGCCGGGGCCTCCGCCCCGCTGCCCAACGGCCAGGGCGCCGGTATCAACCCCATCGCCGTGGGGTCCGGCGTGCGTATCGGCTCGGTCAGCAACGACCAGTCGCAGGGCGCCCTGCTCCAGACCAACCAGCCGACCGACGTGGCCATCCAGGGCAACGGCTTCCTGGCCGTGGTGCAGAACGGCCAGCAGATGTACACCCGGGACGGGCACCTGACCCTCGACGCCAACGGCAACCTGGCCACCGCCACCGGCGGCCTGGTCCAGGGCTGGATGGCCAACGCCCAGGGCGTGCTCAACACCAACGCCCCTACCGGCCCGGTGTCGATCCCCACCGGCGTGACCATGGGCGCCCAGGCCACCACCTCCCTCACCCTGCAGGGCAACCTGCCGGCGTGGAACGGCACCGGCACCGCCACCCCCATCCCGGCGACCATGAACGCCTACGACTCCCTGGGCAACGCCATCCCCGTCACCCTCACCTTCACCCCGGTGGCCGGCACGGCCAACCAGTGGACGGTGCAGGGCACCGTGCCGAACCCGGCCGGGGGCACCGAGAAGCTGTGGGGCACCCCGCCCACGGTCACCTTCGATCCGACCACCGGCGGGGTCAAGACCATCAGCGGCTCCACCACCAACCCCGACGGGTCGTTCTCCCTGCCCGTGGGCACCATGCCGACGGGCTACTCGTTCCCGACCGGCGACACCTGGAACATCAACTTCCCGGCGCCCAGCAGCTCGGCGGCCGTCACCCAGTACGCCGGGCAGCAGTCCCTCACCTTCGCCAAGCAGGACGGATTCGCCTCCGGCAGCCTGGCCAGCTTCGCCATCGGCTCCGACGGCGTGATCACCGGGTCCTTCACCAACGGCAAGACCCTGCCCATCGGGGAGCTGGCCCTGGCCACCTTCTCCAACCCGGGCGGCCTGGCAGACCAGGGCAACCTGCTCTACCAGGCCACCGCCAACTCCGGGCAGCCCAACGTCGGCGCCCCCGGCACCGGAGGGCGCGGCACCCTAATCGGCGGCAGCCTGGAGGGCTCGAACGTGGACCTGGCGGCCCAGCTGACCGATCTCATCGTGGCCCAGGAGGCCTACCAGGCCAACACCAAGGTGGTGTCCACCACCGCCACCAACCTCCAGGCCCTGACCCAGATGGCCTGACCGGACGGGCCGGGAACGGCCCGGACCGCAGACAACTCAGGAATACCGACCAGGGGCGCCTCAAGTAGAGGCGCCCCTGCGCCGAGGAAATACAGGAAGCGCCAGGACGGCAAACCGATCCCCCGGCCGAGGAGCGGCCGCCGGAGAACCGAATGCCCGAGTCCGTCGCGTCCGAACTCAACAAGCCTGTCCGCCCGTACGACTTCCAGCGCCACGAGGCCATGGACCGCAGCCGCCTGCGGCGCCTGTCGCCGGTGCTGGAGGTGGCGGCCCACCGGGTCACCCAGTCCCTCACCAGCATCGTGCGGGCCTCGGTGCGCGTGGAGATCGGCGAGCTGGAGCAGAAGCGCTGGGAGGTGTGGGCCAATCTCCTGCCCGAGCCCACCCTGCTGGCCACTGCCACCGTCACCCCCGTCGGCGGCCGGGTGGCCATCCACATCCCGCTGGAGCTGGCCTCATCGATCGTGGAGCTCCGCCTGGGGGGAACCCTGAGCGGGGTGGTCCCCGAGCGGGCCCTCAGCGACATCGAGCTGCGCCTGGTCACCGAGGCCGCCGAGTCCATCCTGGCCGAGGTGTTCGAGGCCCTCCGGGTGGTGGTCCCCATGTCCGTCGGCCCGCTGAGCACCTCCAGCAGCCCGGTGCTGGTGCAGATGCCCAACCCGTCGGAGATCTCGCTGCTGGTCAGCCTGAAGGTCACCATCGACGACAGTTCCGAGTCGGAGACGGTCATCTGCCTGCCGCTGTCGATACTGATGGCCCTGCTCGACGCCCTCGAGCGGGTGGACATGGCGTCGGCCAACGAGCCCGACTCGGTCGTGCACCAGGTGCGCGAGCGCCTGCTCGACGCCCCGGTGGACGTGTCGGCCTCCTTCCCGGAGATCGTGCTGTCCACCGACGAGTTGCTCACCCTGTCGGTGGGCGACGTGATCTCCCTGCAGCGGCCGGAAGGCCTGCCGCTGCGGCTCAACGTGGGTGGCCTGCACTACTGCGACGTGGTGCCCACCACCAAAGGCAAGCGGCTGGCCTGCATGGTCGTCGAAACGCAAACCCAGGAGGACTGATGACTGATGTGACCAGCGGTGAGGTCGTGCCCCAGGGGGCCAACCTCCCGGCAGAGACCAACCCCGTGCCCGAAGGGGCCTTCACCCGCCCCATCGACCTGCTGCACAACGTGGACATGGCGGTGACCGTCGAGCTGGGCCGCACCCGGATGACCATGCGGGAGCTCCTGGCCCTCCGGCCCGGCAAGATCATCGAGCTGGACCGCTCGGCCCGGGCCCCGGTGGACATCCTGGTCAACAACACCCTGCTCGCTCGCGGCGAGGTCGTCGTCGTCGACGAGGAGCTGGGCGTCCGGGTGACCGAGATTGCCGGTAACCCCCTGGACCGGGCGGCCGGCTGAGCGTGTCCATGCTCCTGGCGGCGACCACGTCGACCACCACCGCGGTCAGCACGGCCCAGCCGGTCTCGGCCACCTCGCTGTTCCTGCAGCTGATGCTGGGACTGGCCGTGGTGCTCGGGCTCATCTGGGTCGTGTCCCGGGTGGTGCGGGGCCGGGTCGGCACGACCATGGGCAAGCGCCGGTCGGCCCCGCTCGCCGTGCTCGGCCGTCAGCCGCTGGGCAAGGGCGTCCAGGTGGCCATCGTCAAGGCCGGGGCCGAGACCTATCTGCTCGGGGTGACGGCCCACCAGGTGACCAGGCTGGCTCGCTTCCGTCCCGACCCGGCGGACGCCGAGGAATCCAGCGACGACCTGCCAGCGGCCGGCTCGCCGCCCGCCGGGTCCGCCCCGGCGGCGTTCCGGCTCCAGTCGACCATCCGCCAGTTGCAGGAACGGACCGTCCGCCGTCGATGATGCACCTCCTCCACGCCGCCACCACCTCCGGCTCCTCATCGATCAACATCAACCTGGGCAACACGCTCAGCAAGCCGTCCGACAGCATCCTGGTCCTGATCGCGCTGACGCTTCTGGCGCTGGCGCCGTCACTTCTGATCCTGATGACCGGGTTCACCCGGATCATCATCGTCTTCAGCCTCCTGCGCCAGGCCCTGGGCCTCAACACCGTGCCCCCGAACCAGGTGATCGCCGGGCTGTCACTGATCCTCAGCCTCTTCATCATGAGCCCGACCCTCAAGCAGGTGAACACCGTGGCCGTGCAGCCCTACCTGCACGGCCAGAAGAACATCACCCAGGCGTACCACGCCGCCGAGGAGCCGCTGAAGACCTGGATGCTCAAGCAGACCGGTAGCCAGGAACTGGCCCTGACCACCGGGGTGGACGGGGAGCACCCGGCCAAGCCGGATCAGGCGTCGATGGCGGCCGTCATCCCGGCGTTCGTGCTGTCGCAGCTGAAGAGCGGGATGCTCATCGGCTTCGTGATCTTCATTCCGTTCCTGATAATCGACCTGGTAGTGGCGTCAGTCCTCATGTCAATGGGGGTGGTGATGCTGCCACCAACCCTTGTGTCCCTGCCGTTCAAGCTGCTGCTGTTCGTCATGGTGAACGGCTGGGTCC
>JAKAXN010000391.1 GCA_021816565.1 Actinomycetes bacterium | reverse complement strand
TGTACGTGGAGCTGGTCGCACCGTCGGCCAAGAACGCCACCCAGGTGAGCAACGACCTGGGCTGGATCCTGCTGGCGTTCATGATCTTCAACAGCTACATGCTGCTGTGGAGCCTCGCCGTCAACCTGGCGGTGTTCAGTGTGTTCCTCACCCTCGAGGTGACCGAGATCGTCCTGGTCATAGGCAACTTCTCGAACAACGCCAACACCATCAAGATCGGCGGCATCATCGGCGTCATCACCGCGGCCACCGCCTGGTACACCTCCGCCGCCGGCGTGATCAACGGGATGAGGGGCCGGCCGGTACTGTTCGTGGGTGGCCCGCTGATGCCGGCCGCTACGGACACCAACATGGGGGAACGCGTATGACGGACGCCTCGCAGGAACTGTCGGCTCTGCTCCGGGAGAACCGCCGGTTCGAGCCCTCTCCCGAGTTCACCGCTGCGGCGGTGGCCCAGCCGGGGATCTATGAGCAGGCGGCGGCCGATCCGGTCGCCTTCTGGGAGGAGCAGGCCCGCCGCCTGACGTGGGCGGAGCCTTGGACGAAGGCCCTGGAGTGGGACCTGCCGTTCGCCAAGTGGTTCGTGGGCGGCAAGCTGAATGTGGCCTACAACTGCGTGGACCGCCATGTGGAGGCGGGCCTGGGGGAGCGGGTGGCGTTCCACTGGGAGGGGGAGCCGGGTGATACCCGGACGATCACCTATGCCGCGTTGAAGGCCGACCTGTGCCGGGCGGCGAACGCCCTGGTGGAGTTGGGGGTGACCGCCGGGACCAAGGTGGCCATCTACATGCCGATGATCCCCGAGACGGTTGTGGCCATGCTGGCCTGCGCCCGCCTCGGGGCCCCGCACACGGTGGTCTTCGGGGGCTTCTCCGCGGATGCCCTGCGGGACCGGATCATCGACTGCGACGCCCATTTCGTGATCACCTCCGACGGCGGTTACCGCCGGGGGGCGGCCTCGGCGCTCAAGCCGGCGGTCGATGACGCGGTGAAGTCGTGTCCGGGCGTGGAGAAGGTGCTGGTGGTGCGCCGGACCGGCCAGGACGTGGAGTGGAACGACGGCCGTGATGTGTGGTGGCACGACGTCGTGGACCGCCAGCCCGACACGCATGAGTGTGAGGTGTTCGATTCGGAGCACCCGCTGTACATCATGTACACGTCGGGGACCACGGCCAAGCCCAAGGGGATCCTGCACACCTCGGGCGGGTACCTGACACACACGTCGGCCACGCACCGGTTGGTGTTCGACCTCAAACCGGAGTCCGACGTGTTCTGGACCGCCGCGGATATCGGCTGGGTCACCGGCCACAGCTACATCGTCTACGGGCCTTTGGCGAATGCCACCACGTCGGTGATGTACGAGGGCACGCCCGACACCCCGACGCGGGACCGGTGGTGGCAGATCGTGGAGCGCTACAAGGTCAACATCCTCTACACCGCGCCGACGACGATCCGGACGTTCATGAAGTGGGGGGAGGACCTGCCCGCCGGGCATGATCTCAGCTCGCTGCGGTTGTTGGGGTCGGTGGGGGAGCCGATCAACCCGGAGGCGTGGATCTGGTACCGGACCCACATCGGCGGGAACCGCTGCCCGATCGTGGACACCTGGTGGCAGACCGAGACCGGCGGGATCATGATCTCGCCGCTGCCCGGCATCACCGCCACCAAGCCGGGCGCAGCCATGACGGCCCTGCCGGGCATCGCCGCCGATGTGGTCCACAACGACGGCACCCCGGTGGGCAAGGGCGAGGGGGGCCTTCTGGTGATCAAGGGGCCCTGGCCGGGCATGCTGCGCGGCATCTGGGGCGACGACCAGCGCTACAAGGACACCTACTGGTCCCGCTTCGAGGGGATGTACTTCGCCGGCGACGGGGCCAAGCGCGACGACGACGGCGACATCTGGCTGCTCGGCCGGGTGGACGACGTGATGAACGTCTCGGGACACCGCATATCCACCACCGAGGTGGAACACGCCCTGGTCGGTCACCCCTCCGTCGCCGAGGCCGCCGTGGTCGGGGCGTCGGACCCCACGACCGGCCAGGCCATCGTGGCGTTCGTCACCGTCAAAGGCGCCGTCGACAACGCCGAGGAGGGCGAGCGGCTGGTCGTGGATCTGCGCAACCACGTGGCCCGCGAGATCGGCCCCATCGCCAAGCCCCGCCAGATCATGCTGACCCCGGAGCTGCCCAAGACCCGCAGCGGCAAGATCATGCGCCGCCTGCTCAGAGACGTGGCCGAGCAGCGCGAGCTCGGCGACGTGACCACCCTGCTCGACCCCACCGTCGTCAACGCCATCAGGGACCGACTCGTCCCCGGCGCCGAGGAGAAGGAACAGGGCTGAACGGCGCTAGGCCCCGGACCGGACGCGGGCCGGTCCGGGGCCTTCCCGCGCCGCCGGGGCCGATAGTGCACGCGACGGTGCGGTGTGGCGCTAGCGTCAGCCCACGTATGGATCGGCGTATCTTCGGCCTGGAGAACGAGTACGGAGTGACGTGCACCCTCCGGGGCCAGCGCCGGCTGAGCCCCGACGAGGTGGCCCGTTACCTGTTCCGGCGGGTGGTCAGCTGGGGACGGTCGTCCAACGTGTTCCTGGAGAACGGCGCCCGCCTCTACCTCGACGTGGGCAGCCATCCCGAGTACGCCACGCCGGAGTGCGACTCCATCCTGGACCTGGTCGCCCACGACAAGGCCGGGGAGCGCATCCTGGAGCAGTTGGTCCAGTCGGCCGAGGCCCGGCTCCGGGAGGAGGGCATCCGGGGGGTGGTGTTCCTCTTCAAGAACAACACCGACTCGGCCGGCAACTCCTACGGCTGCCACGAGAACTATCTGACGTCCCGCCGTGACGACTTCGCCCACTACGCCGAGGTGCTGATCCCGTTCCTCGTGTCCCGCCAGATCTACGCCGGGGCCGGCAAGGTGCTGCAGACGGCCCGGGGGGCCATGTACTGCATCAGCCAGCGGGCCGAGCACATCTGGGAGGGGGTCTCGTCGGCCACCACCCGCAGCCGCCCGATCATCAACACCCGGGACGAGCCGCACGCCGACGCCGAGAGGTACCGGCGGCTGCACGTCATCGTGGGGGACTCCAACATGAGCGAGTACGCCACGTTTCTGAAGGTGGGGGCGACCAGCATCCTCTTGCGCATGCTCGAGGACCCGGGCGTGGTGCTGCGGGACATGACCCTGGAGAACCCGATCCGGGCCATCCGGGAGATCAGCCACGACACCACCCTGCGCCGCCGGGTGCGCCTGGCCAACGGCCGGGAGGCCAGCGCTCTCGAGATCCAGTCCGAGTACCTCAACCGGGCCAAGCGCTACCAGGAGACCCGGGGTCTGTCCCCGCTCGAGGACCAGGCCCTGGCCATGTGGGAGCACTGCCTGACCGGCCTCGAGAGCGACCCGTGGTCCCTCGACCGGGAGTGCGACTGGGTCATAAAGCACCACCTCATCGAGCGGTACCGCAGCAAGAACCAGATACCGCTCACCCACCCGAAGGTGGCGCTGATCGACCTGCAGTACCACGATGTCAACCGCCAGCGGGGCCTGTTCTACAAGATGCAGAACGCCGGCCTGGTCGAGCGCACCTGCACGGATGAAGCCATAGACACCGCCATCGAGCAGCCGCCGCAGACCACCCGGGCCCGGCTGCGGGGCGAGTTCATCCGCCGGGCCAAGGAGCGCCGGCGGGACTTCACCGTCGACTGGGTCCACCTGAAGCTCAACGATCAGGCGCAGCGCACGGTCCTGTGCAAGGACCCGTTCAAGTCCCGCGATGAGCGGGTCGAGAAGCTGATCGCCTCCCTGTAGGCCCGGTCGTGGACCGTCTGGAACGACTGGTGAACCTGGTCGCCGCCCTAATCGACACCCCCCGGCCCCTGTCCCGGGCCGAGATACGCGCCCGGGTGGAGGGCTACTCCGACGACGACGACGCGTTCCGCCGCAACTTCGAGCGGGACAAGGACCTGCTGCGCCAGATGGGCTTCCCGGTGGTCACCGAGAGCCCCGACCCGGGCCACCCCGAGGACGTCGGCTACCGGATCCCGCGCGAGATGTACGAGCTGCCGGACCCGGGCCTCGATGAGTCCGAGCTGGCCGCCCTGCGGCTGGCCGCCTCCGCGGTGCAGGTGGAGGGCGAGGGGGGCACCGACTCCGTGGTGCGGGCCCTGCGCAAGCTGGGCGGGGCGGTCACCGACGGCGGAGCCGGCGTGGCGGTGGTACCGGAGAAGGTCACGGGGCTGGCCGCGCTGCCGGCGGAGGAGACCGCGGCCACCGTGTTCGCGGCGGTGGGGGAGCGCCGCCGGGTGCGGTTCCGTTACCGGGGCGAGGACCGCCTGGTGGACCCGTGGCGGCTGTCGTTCCACCGGGGCCACTGGTACCTGTCGGGGCTGGACCACGGTCGCTCCGAGGAGCGGCAGTTCCGGCTGGACCGGGTGGAGGGCCCGCTGGAGACGACCGGGCCGGCCGGGGCGTTCGCCCGCCCGGGGACGACTCAGACCGCCCCGCCCCC
>JAKAXN010000022.1 GCA_021816565.1 Actinomycetes bacterium | reverse complement strand
GATCCAGGGGGCGGCCGCCGAGCTGTTCAAGATGTGGGCGGTCACCGTGCGGGCCCGCATCAGCGGGATGGGCGCCCGCATCGTGTTGTGCCTGCACGACGAGCTCCTGGTCCACGCCCCTCGGGAGTACGCCGCCGCCGTGGCCGAGCTGGTGGATGCCGGGTTGGACGAGGCCGTGCACCGGTGGGCGCCGGGCTCCGCCGTACGGTTCCTCGCCGACATCGCCGTCGTGAGCCGGTGGTCCGACGCCAAGGGGTAGGCGTCAGATAGCGCTGGCCCGGGGCTCTATCCCACCGCGGGGTGGATCATCCGCCCGGCCAGTGCCCGTCCGAGGAGCATCACCGCGCCGAGGAAGATCAGGGCTACCACCACGAACGCCAGGGCCGTGCCCTGCCCGGAGACGACCCGGAGGGCCATACCAACGGCCACGGTCGCCAGGCAGATGGTGATCCCGGCCGGCAGCCGCCACAGTGGGCGCCGGGCCGATAAGACCCAGCCCACAGCGACTCCGGCGGCGAACGGCCACAGCGTGGAAACGAAACCACCGACCGTTTCGGAGTGGTGATGCGAGGCCCTGCCTATGGCGACGAACGATACGATGGCCACCACGTCGACCAGAGCGGCGGCGGCACTTCTACGCATCGGCCGAGCGTACGCGACCGAGCCCCGGGGAGCACTTCGCACGGCCGCCGCCTGGAGCCGCCGGTCACGGCGCGACGACGGGGTCCTCGGGATCTGATCCCGGGCGTGGGTCAGGTGGGACCCTTGCGTCCGAGGAGATGGAACACCCGGCTGAGCTGACGGTAAGGGTCCCGTCGGCTGGCCTCCAGCTCCACCGCGGCCGCCTTGGCCACCTGTTCCTGGTCCCCGGGATCCAGCGCCACCCCGCTGAACTCCAGCCAGTCGACGAAGAGCCACACCCCGTACCAACCCAGCGGCTCCACGCCCCGGACCTCGAGCAGTCCGCTGAGATCCTCGACCGTGTCGGCGCGGCCCTGCACCCCCAGCACGCCGACCTCGGTACTGGTGTCGAACGAGTCGAGGGCGTCGTCCCAGCGCCGTTCCAGGGCCGGTCGCACCGCTCCTGCCCGGGCGTTGCCCGTCATGATCGACACCACCCCGCCGGGAGCGGCGCACAGGCACAGCTGGTCGATTAGCGCCAGCGGTTGCTCCGGGTAGTAGCCCAGGACACCGTGGCAGAGCACCGCATCAAAGCGCTGGCCGCCGACCGCCCGGTCGGCTTCCTCGCCCGGTGCCTCTACAAGCGTCACCCGGCGCTGAGCGTCAGCGGTCAAGTGTCCGAGGCGCTGCCGGGCCTTGGCGAGCATCGCCGGCGACGAGTCGAGCAGCGCCACGTCGTAGCCGGCCCGGGCCAGCGGGAAGGATTGATGCCCGGCACCGCCGCCCACGTCGAGCACCGTTGCCGGAGGCGCCGGCAGGTGCCCGAGGAGGTGGTGGTGCAGCACGTAAGTGCGTACCTGGCCCTTCGCCGAGGCGTAGGCCCCGTCCACGAACTGCTCAGCCAGACCGGCCCAGGTGTCATCCACGCGTACAGCATGGCCGACGGCGGTCGACCGGCCGGGGCTTCCCGGGCCGGGCCCGGCAAGCCGCCCGGGCGAGGGCCCGACCGGATCACACCCGGGACATCACGCCGCGAGCGGCGGCCAGGTAGTCCGCCGCCACCTCCGTGCGGCCCTCGTGGGAGGGGTGGTAGCGCGGCGCCAGATACCTGGGGACGGAGGCCAGGATGGGCAGGAAGCGGGGCAGCCGGTCCTGGCGGCCGGCCCGGACGAACTCCCGGGCACTCAGGTGGCGGTGGCCGGTGCTGCGGTCGGCCCGCATCAGGAATCCAGCTCCGGTGATCCACAGGCCCAGCATTATCCAGAAGACCAGGATCATGGAGACGGCGCGCCGTAGGTAGCCGCCTCCCACCGCCCGGTACGTGTCGAAGGCCACGCTGCGGTGCTCCACCTCCTCCGCCCCGTGCCAGCGCAGGAGGGCCAGCATCTCGGGGTCGGCGCCGGCCTGGTCGAGTCCCCGGGTGACGAGGATCCACCAGCCCAGCGCCGAGGTGAAGTGCTCGATGGCGGCGATCAGCGCCAGGTTCTGGAGCAGGATCTGCCGCTCGGTCAGGCGGCCCAACCGGCCGGGCAGCCACCGCGGCGCGGGGCGGGTCCGGGCCAGGGCGAAGCCGGCCTCGACCATCCTGGTGAAAGGGGACGCGTCGATGCCGCACGCCGAAAGGTGGTCGATCGCGATGGTGTGGGCCCGGGCGTGGGTCGCCTCCTGGCCGATGAACGCCTTGATGTCGCGCCGCAGGACCTCGTCGGTCACATGGGGCAGAGCCTGGCGGTACACGTCGCAGAACCACCGTTCGCCGGCCGGCAGCAGCAGGTGCAGGACGTTGACCACGTGCGTGGTGTGGGCGTCGCCGGGTATCCAGTGGCTCGGAGTGGTGGCGTAGTCGAACGCCACCCGCCGGGCCCTGAACGGCCGGTGCGCGGTGTGGTCGGCGTCGAGGAGGGTGGTCATGCCGATTCCTTTCCGGCGGTCGACGCCTCCACCGACGCGACGAAGCCGGAGATGCCGGCGGCCAGGGCCTCGGGGTGGGTCCGGGGGGACCAGTGCCCGGCGTCGATCTCGTGGATGTCCATATCGGGCAGCCAGGCGGTCATCGTCCGGGCCAGGGCCGGGGATACGTAGCGGTCCCGGGTGGCGATGACCAACTGGACCGGCACGTCGGTGGGCCGGAGCCGGGGGTGGAGGAGCCGGGGCCAGATGTTGGTGCGGTACAGCGGCACGGCGGCGATGGCATTCTCGGTGAGCCCTGCTCCGGGATACCCCCTGACTCCCTCGCTGACCCGGAGCCACGCCCGGAACGCCGGAGCCGCCCCGGCCCGCCAGATGCCGGTCCGCACCCCCGGCAGGCTGAGCACCCCGGTGTAGGCGGAGCGGACCAGCTGGTCGGTGGCCGCCCCGAGGGGGAGGGGTCGGCGGCGCAGGACGGTGCCGGCCCAGTCCAGGTTGGGCCCCGATATGGAGGTGAACGACGCGATCGACGACTGCAGCTCCGGGGTCTGGACCGCCTCCCAGCCGACCACCGACCCCCAGTCGTGACCGACGACGTGCACCGGGGCTCCGCCTCCGACCGCGCCGATGACGGCACCGAGGTCGCCGGCCAGATGCTCCAGCGCATATGGCCGGCGGGTGAGGGCAGGAGTGGATCGGCCGACGCCGCGCATGTCGTAGGTGACCACCCGGAACCGGTCCGCCAGCAGCGGTGCCACCAGGTCCCACACATGGTGGCAATCCGGCCAGCCGTGGGCCAGGATCACGGCCGGGGCGTCCTCGGGCCCCTGCTCGAAGACCGCCAGGGCCGACGTGTTGGCCAGGATGACCCTCTCGGCCGCCGTCATCGGATCTCCGCCCGGGCCGCCGCCACCGGGCCCTGCGGTGACCGGCGCTGGCGGGCCCCGGCCCGCAGGAACTGCCCGCTGCGCCAGTCCCGCCCGTAGCCGTCGGCGAAACCGCCCGCCCGGTAGACCACCCGGCCGGCTACGCAGGTGGCGGTGACGGCCCGGTCGTTGCGCCGGACCATGCGCGACAGCCCGCCGAAGGCTTCGATCGGCTCCTCGTGGTAATCCTCGACGCTCCCGTCGAGTCCGGCCGGGTCGACGATGACCAGGTCGGCCCGGTCCCCCGGGCGCAGGGTCCCGGCGTCGAGGCCGAACCACTCGCCCAGCTCCCCGGTGAGGCGGTGCACCGCGGCCTCGAGCGACATGAAGGGGCGCCCGGCCTGCTCGGCGTCGTGGACCCGGCGCAGGAGCCGGAGCCCGAAGTTGTAGAAGGCCATGTTGCGCAGGTGGGCGCCGGCATCCGAGAAGCCCAGGTGCACGCCCGGGTCACTGGCCATGCGGTCGAGGACGGCGGGCCGGTGGTTGGCGACGGTGGTGTGCCAGCGCACGTTGCTGCCGCCGTGGGCCACGACCAGGTCGAGGAAGGCGTCCACCGGGTGTACGGACCGTTCGTCGGCTACCTGGCCGAAGGTCTTGCCGACGACGGACCGGTCGGGGCAGGCGACGATCCGGGCGTCGTAGAAGTCCTTGTGCCAGAGTCCCGGTACCGTCCGGCGGTCGTACTGGCGGCGGAAGCGCCGCCGGTATTCGGTGTCGCGCATCAGATCGTTACGGGCCAGCTCGTCGCGCAGGTGCAGCGCCGCCGCGCCCGCGCCCAGCTCCTCGAAGACGGGGAGGTCGATGCCGTCGGAGTACAGCTCGAACGGGACGGGCAGGTGCTGCATCCGTACCTCCGAGCCGAGGAGCCGGTTGTGCAGGGCGACCGCCCGCCCGGCCAGGGCACCGGCCGGCATGGACTTGGCGTCGGCGGCGACCAGGAGGCTCGTGCGCAGAGGGCGGCGCAGGATGCCCGAGCTCTGGGCCAGGAAGAGGAACACATTGAGCGGCATCCGGGCATCGGGGGCGCTCTGGAGCACGCGACCCCGACGGCGCAGGACGGAGTTGAGGCGGCGGTACTCCCGCCACGAAGCATGGGTCGAAGGCAGGGGCCGGGATCGGAAGCGGTCACCGCCCAGCTTGTCGAGGCGCGTGGTCATCGTCGACAGGCCGAGCATCCCGGCGTCGAGGGCGTCGGAGAGGAGCGACTCCATGCGGGCCATCTCGGCCGGGGTGGGCCGGGCGTCGGGATCGACGGAGCGGCCCAGGCCCATGACGTGCGCCCGCAGGTCGGAGTGTCCGAGGAAGGAGGCCACGTTGGGGCCGAGGGGGAGCGACTCCAGGGCGTCGACGTAGCCTGCGGCGTCGGACCAGCTGCGGCGCCGGCGCAGGGTCTCGAGGACGCAGTCGTAGGGGACCGCCTCGACCCGGCTGAACATGTCCGCGGCATCCTCTGGCCCGGACAGGACGGTGGACAGGGAGCAGCTGCCCATGACCAGGGTGGTGACACCGTGGCGGACCGATTCTCCCAGGCCCGGGTTGACCAGCACCTCGGCGTCGTAATGGGTGTGGATGTCGACGAAGCCCGGCAGGACCCACCGCCCGGCGGCGTCGATGACCTCCGCGGTCGGGGTGGCCGGCAGCGGGGTGGCCGACACGGCCGCCACCACGCCGCCGCGGATACCGACGTCGCGGACCGCGCCGGGGGCCCCGGTGCCGTCGAACCACATGCCTCTGCGGACGATGAGATCGAACGCGCCGTCGGGGTTCATATTTTCCTACTGTAGGTAGTAAAAGTGGAGGCGTCAAGCGGTCTTTCAGACTGGGGCGGTGTCCGTCTGCCACGTTCGGGGACCGGGGAGGTCGTCGGAAAGGGCCTCATGGAGCCGACCCTGTTGACGGCAAACGATTGCCATGACAGGATGGCGCCGTGGTTGGCAATCGTTTGCCATCGGGTCTGGACGGGGAAGGTGGGCAGCGAATCTCGCTGGTCGAGGTGGCGGCCCGTAGCGGCGTGTCCGTGTCGACCGCCTCGCGCGCGCTCAACCCGGACAGTCGTCACCCGGTGAGTGCCTCCACCCGTCTGCGGGTCGAGGCGGCGGCCGCCGAGCTGGGGTTCCGGCCGAACAGCCTGGCCCGCAGCTTCCAGCTGAGACGGAGCAAGACGATCGGGGTCCTGATCCACGACGTGAGGGACGCCTACTTCAGTGAGTTCGCCAGGGCGGCCAGCGACGCGGCCGAAGCGGCCGGCTACCTGACGATCATCTGCAGCACCGACCGGGACCCCGAGAGGGAGCTGCGCTACGTGGAGATGATGGTGGACAACCGGGTCGCCGGGCTCCTCCTGGTGGGAGGGGGCCTGGAGAACAGAGCCTACGAGAGGGGCATGAAGTCGCTGCTCGATGACCTGGCCGCGTACGGGGGGGTGGCGGTGGCACTCGGTCCGAGGGCCGGTCGGATGCCCGCCGAGCTGCCGGACAACGTCGGGGGCGCGCGCCTTGCCGCCGAGCACCTGCTGGGTATGGGGCACCGCCGTATAGCCCTGATCGACGGTCCCGCCGCCCTTCGGACCAGCAAGGAGCGCCGTCGCGGCTTCCAACTGGCGATGACCGCGGCCGGCGTGGATGCGGACTCCGGGCTGATCGTGCCGGGTCACTACACGATGGAGGGCGGGGCCCGGGCCACGGCGCAGCTCATGGAGGTGGAGCAGCCTCCGACCGCGATCTTCGCCTCCAACGACGCCATGGCCATCGGCTGCCTCAACGAGCTGAGGCGTCGTGGCATAGCGGTACCCGACGACGTGTCGGTGGTGGGATTCGACGACATACCCATGGCTGCCCTCTGGGACCCGCCGCTCACCACCGTCTCCGTATCCATGGCGGCCATCGGCGCCGCCGGGGTGGGCCGGGTCATCCGGATCCTCAACGGGTCGGATGGGGCCCAGCACACCGTCATCCATCCAACGGAGTTGATAGTGAGAGAGTCCACGCGCCCCCCTAGGGGGCGGCCATGACCGGGATGGCGCAGGCCCTCCACGAGGCTCTGGCAAGGCTTCCCCGGATCGGTCTGGCCACCCTGCCCACCCCCCTCGAGGAGGCGACGCGGCTGCCCAGCGGGGCCCGGTTGCTGGTCAAGCGCGACGACCTGACCGGCCTCGGGATGGGCGGCAACAAGGCCCGGAAGCTCGAGTTCCTGTGCGGTGCGGCCGCCGCGCGCGGCGTGGACACCGTGGTAACCGTTGGCGCCGCCCAGTCCAACCACGCCCGGATGACCGCCGCAGCCTGCACCCGGCTGGGGTGGGACTGCCACCTGGTCCTCGGTCGGGGCCCCGCCGCAGATGAGCCGTCCGGGAACCAGCTGCTGTCGCGCCTCTTCGGCGCCCACCTGCACGTGGCCGATACCGATGATTGGGATGACCTCCAGCAGACGGCTGAGGAGGTTGCCGCAGATCTGGCCGGGGCGGGCCGGATGGTGGAGACGATCCCCATGGGCGGGAGTACGGAGGTGGGGGCGCTGGGATTCCTGTCCGGATGGACCGAACTGCTCCGGCAGTGCGAGGAGAGCGGAGAGTCACCCTCGACGGTGGTGCTGGCCAGTTCCACGGCGGGCACGCACGGGGGACTGCTGGCCGGTCAGTCCTATTGTCGGGCTGGCGGGATGCAGGTCCCCGATCTGGTGGCTGTCGGCGTGGCCAAGGGGTCGGCCGACCTTCAGAGGGAAGCCCACCGGCTGGCCCGGGGATGCCTGGATGTCGCCGGTCTCGACACCGGCGTTCTGGCCGGCACGGAACCCTGGGTGGAGGAGCGAGCCGTAGGCCCGGGCTATGCGGTGCCCACCAAAGAAGGCGATGCCGCCATCCTCTGGGCCGCCCGGCGGGGCGGCTGGGTGCTGGACCGGGTCTATACGGGCAAGGCGTTCGCCGGGTTGCTGATGTTGGACGCAGAGGGGCGGTTTCCAGACGACCGGCCGGTCGTGTTCTGGCATACGGGGGGGCAGCCGGCCTTGTTCGCGCCGGGCGGGGTACCCGGCACGGGGGTTTGAGAACGGGGGGATGGAAGATGAGCAGAAAGTTGCAGGTGCTGGCCCGGGGGACGGCACGGGAAGAGGAGCCGGAGGTGGCCTCGGCCCGGTCGGTCATGGCTCCAGCCATATCGATGAGCGACGTCCAGGTCGTCTACCGGAGAGGCCGGGACGGGCGCATGGTGGCTCTCCAGGAGACGAGCCTCGAGGTGGGACCCCGGGAGTTCGTCAGTCTTCTCGGCCCGTCCGGTTGCGGTAAGACCACCCTGCTCAAGGTCATCGGGGGCCTCATCAGTCCCTCGCGGGGGAAGGTGTCGGTCCTCGGCGGATCTGTCGACGAGGCACTGAAGGGCAGGAAGATCGGCTTCGTCTTCCAGGACGCCAATCTCCTTCCCTGGCGCACGACCTGGGAGAACGCCCGGCTACTGGCCGAGATCATCGACAAGAGGTCGGTCGATGACGAGCGCATTCGTCATCTGCTCGACGAGGTGGGCTTGGCCGGCTTCAGCGATGCCTACCCCCGGCAGCTCTCCGGGGGTATGAAGCAACGCGTAGGCATCGTCCGGGCGTTGGCTTTCAACCCGGGCCTGCTCCTCATGGATGAGCCGTTCGCTGCCCTGGACGCTCTGACAAGGGACCGCATGGCCGAGATGCTGCTCGACGTGTGGGGCGGTGCCCGCCCGGTGGTCTTCGTGACCCACTCGATCGAGGAGGCGGCATTCTTGTCCGACCGGGTCGTGGTGATGAGCGCCCGCCCGGGCCGGGTCCTGGAGGAGATACCGATCGACCTGCCCAGGCCCCGGACCCGCGAGATGCGTGACACCCCGGAGTTCGTCCAGTTCCGTCGCCGGCTCCGCCAAGTGGTGGACCGGGCCCAGTCCGAGGAGAGGGGGCAGTAGGTGCAGGCATCAGAAGCCATCGCCCGTACCTCCCAGGCTGGCTGGGAGCCCGATGACGAGGCGGAGGGTCATCGGCCGTCCGCCCTCCGCCGGGCTGGAACCAGCGTGGCTCGGGCTGCGGTTCCGACCGCCATCCTGGCCGCACTCATCGGCGTCTGGCAGCTCTGGGTGGTGGAGGCCCACATCAAGAGCTTCCTGCTTCCGACCCCGGCGGCCATCTTCAAGGAACTGGTCCGCGAGTGGGGCCCCATCCTTGCCAAGCAGACCTGGGTCACATTCGAAGAGACCATCCTCGGGTTCGTCCTCGGGTGCGCTGTGGGCTTCCTGCTGGCAGTGGGCATCACCTACTCGAGGCTTCTCGAGCGGATCCTGTACCCACCGATCGTGGCGTCCCAGGCCGTGCCGAAGATCGCGATAGCCCCGCTGTTCGTGGTGTGGCTGGGCTTCGGGATCGCACCGAAGGTAGTCGTCACGATCCTGCTGGTCTTCTTCCCAATAGCCGTGACATCCGCCCAGGGTCTGATGGGCGTCGATCAGAACCTGGTGGAGCTGCTCCGCTCTGTCGGGGCGGGGGAGCGGACGGTCTTCGCCAAGGTGCGGCTTCCGTATGCCCTGCCGCAGATCATCTCCGGTATGAAGATCGGGATCACCCTGGCCGTCGTCGGGGCAGTGGTCGGCGAATGGGTCGGGGCCAACGCCGGCCTCGGGTACACGATCACCTACGCCCAGAGTCAGCTCGAGACCACCCTCACCTTCGCGGCCATCGCCATCCTCGTGGTCATGGGCGTGGTGCTGTTCATGGCGGTCAACGTCCTGGAGCGGATCCTCGTCCCCTGGGCCCGGTCGCAGACCGGTAGCTACAACGCCACGCTCTGACCGAACAGGCATCCCAACCGAAAACAGCCAATCGGCAAAACCAGTCTGGAGGCATCAGATGAGAACCAGATCGCGCATGGTCGCTGTCGCCATGGGCCTGTCGCTTTCGGGCGGCCTGCTCGGGGCCTGCGGCAACGGCTCCTCCCACAGCGCTTCGGCCGGGACCTCCGGGACGGGCACCCAGTCCGCCACGACCTGCAAGTCGCCGGACTCGTTGACCTTCCGGCTCAACTGGGTGCAGGACTATGAGCAGGTGCCCTACTACGTGGCATTGAACAACGGCTACTACAAGAGCCAGTGCCTCAACGTGACAATCCAGCCGGGGCGCGGTTCGGCTGACACGGTCACCATCGTGGGCAGCGGCACCGCGCAGATGGGTGTGGCCGACACGGTGGCCATCATCCAGGGCCAGGCCAAGGGCATTCCAGTGACCGGCGTGGGAGTGGACTGGCGCAAGAACGCCTTCGCCATTGTGGTCCGTAAGTCCGCGTTGCACGGCGTGACCAACCCCACTCCCAGCGATCTCTACGGCCTGACCTTCGGTGCGGTGACCGCCGGATCGCCCTACGTCTTCTGGAAGGCCTTTGTCGGCGAGCAGCATCTCGACGCCTCGAAGATCAAGACGGTGGCGCTGGCCCCGCCCGGTTACGCCGAGATGGTTGAGGGCAAGGTCGATTTCCTGGCCAACTTCGCCAGCGCAGCCACCGATCTGGAGTCCAAGGGCGTGCCCGTGGTGACGCTGAAAGGAGCCGACTTCGGTCAGCAGGCCTATGGTCTGGGCTTCCTGGCCAACAGCAGCTGGTTGGCCGGCCATGGCCAGGACGTCAAGCGGTTCCTGACGGCCACCGGGCAGGCCATGACCTGGTCCGCCAAGCATCCGTCCCAGGCATTGGCGATCGAGGCCAAATACAACCCTGCCTTGACGGCCACCCCCTCGGCCACGAAGGCCAACCTGGCCGGTTTCAGCACCGACTCCGCCCTTTGGTCGGCCGACAGCAGCAACGGTCTCGGCACATACTTCGACTTCACCGACACCGGGATCAACCAGTCGGAGCAGATCCTCTATCAGGGTGGCGTCCTGACCGGAAAGCCGGTCGATGTGACGTCACAGTGGACGACCCAGTACATCCCGGCTCCGTCCGCCTACGAGAACCAGCCATGACGGCGCTCAGCGGGCGGGCCAGCTCGGCAGAGGTGGCCCGGTCCCGTCCGTCCCTAGCCCTGCTGCCGATCGGCTCCTTCGAGCAGCACGGTCCGCATCTGCCGCTGTGGACCGACGCCCTCATCGCGGCCACGGTGGCGGATCTTGTCGCGGACCGGCTGGGGGCGATGGTCCTGCCGACCATCCCGTACGGGACGTCAGCCGAGCACCGCGGCCTTCCGGGATCGGTCTGGCTGAGGGAGGAGACGCTGGCGTCGATGGTCGAGGACGTGGTCGTCTCGTGCGCCGGATCCATCACCTCCCGGATAGCCGTGCTGTCCGGCCACGGCGGCAACTGGGTGCTCCGCCCAGCGGTACGGGCCATCAACGCCCGCTACCCCGGCCTGTCCGTCGGTTTGGTACCCGAAGCCGTCCTCTGGGGTGACGTCCTAGCCGGTGATCTGCACGCCGGAGCGGTCGAGACGTCCATTGTCATGCACCTCCAGCCGGATGCCGTGGGGTCTCTTCCCGATGATTTCGTCCCCGACGCACCCCGGGAGGCGCTGGATCTGCTTTCCATGCGCGAGCTGACTCCGGACGGCGTATGGGGGTTTCCGTCCAAGGCTTCGGCGGCCAGCGGGACGGAGACGGTCGATCAGATGGCGGCCCGCGTCCATCAGTACCTGATCACCACTTTCGTAGAGCTGGCAACCAGAAGGGAGCAGTCGACACCGTGACATTGAACCTGGACGGTCTCATCCCCGCCACTGTCCTCCCCATGGACGGCAGTGGTGACATAGACGAATCCCAGCTGCGTGCGTACATCCGTTGGGTGTCGGATCAGGGGCCGGTGGCGCTGGCGGTCAACGTCGACACAGGTGAGGGACCTCATCTGGCTCATGATGAGAAGCTGAAGGTCCTCGAGGTCGTCCGGGAGGAGACGAACCTGCCCTGTGTCGCCGGGTTAGCCGGGCCGTTCACCGCCCAGGCGGTGAGGCAGGCGAGCGACTTCAAGGCGGCGGGGGCGGAGGCGCTGCTGGTGTTTCCCATCCCTGCCTATCTGTCGACTCCCCTCGATCCGGCCATTCCGGTGGAGTACCACCGAGCCATTGCCGGCATCGGCCTGCCGATCATCGCGTTCCAACTCCAACCTGCTCTGGGGGGGTTGAACTACACCCCCGAGGTTCTGCGGAAATTGGTCGACATCGATGGTGTGGTGGCCATGAAGGAGGCTTCGTTCGACGCCCGGCGCTACGTCGACACGGTTCGCATCCTTCAGGATCACCCCAAGTACCAGGATGGGAACTTCACGGTCCTGTCAGGGAACGACAACTTCGTACTGGAGTCCTTCATCCTGGGATGTACCGGGGCGCTGATGGGATTCGGGGCTGTGATGACCCGCGAGCAGGTCACCATGATCGACGCGTGGAAGGCCGGCAACCATGGGGAGGCTCTCGCCTTGGGTCGCCGGGTCCAGAAGCTCGCCGACGTCGTGTTCTCCGCTCCGGTGGCCAATTATCGGGCCCGCCTGAAGGAGGTCCTGGTGATGCTCGGTGTCATCGAAGCGTCTCACGTACGACCCCCGCTGATGCCCGTTCCGCCCGCTGAGCGGCAGTTGCTCGAGCGGACTCTCGTAGAAGTCGGACTGTTAGGAGACTGATCATGAAAGTAGGCGTGTTCCTGCCCTCTTTTCTTCTGAGGGATCGGCGTCCCGATGAGGCCGAGAGACTCAGGCGGTTCGCCCGTCGGGCAGAGGAGCTCGGCTTCGAGTCGCTGTGGATCACCGACCATGTGGTGACCGCCAGGCGTTTCTACAGCGTGTCCTGGCTGGACTCACTTCTCACGCTGTCCCATGTCGCGGCCGTCACCGAGAGGGTCCGTCTCGGCACTTCCATCCTGATTCTGCCGCTGCGCCAGCCGGCGGTGCTGGCCAAGGAGATCGCCACCCTCGACCATCTCTCAGGAGGCCGGTACATCCTGGGGGCCGGAGTGGGATGGTTCGGGCCGGAGTTCGAGGCATGCGGAGTCCACAAGTCCGAGCGCGGCGTGCGAACCGACGAAGTGCTCGACGCCACCATGGCACTGCTCGGTCAGGACGACGTCGACTTCAGTGGCCGGTACTACGACCTCAACGCCGTGACCGTCGAGCCGCACCCTGCGCGTCTACCACCGGTATGGATCGGGGGTGGTCGCCAGCTCCCGCACGCGGCCTCGCCCGAGAAGCCTGAGCTCAACCCGGCGGTACGCGACCGCATCGCCCGGTCCGAGGGGTGGATCGCCCGGCCAACCTGCCCCGCCGATCTCATCGCGGTGGACCTCGAGGAGATAACGCGCAGGAGATCCGAGCTCGGCGTGGCCGAGCGTTCGTTCACCGTCGCCCACGAGAACTTCACCTGGTTGGAGGAGTCCGGGACCTCGGAGCAGATCCAGGCCGTACAGCAGCAGCGCTTCGCCGGAGTGGTGAGCGATGAGCGCCCGTGGGACTACATCTCCTCGGTCTACCTGACGGGCACCGTCGACGAGATTCAGGCGGCGATCCAGAAGCGCCGTGACGCCGGCGTGGAGTACCTGATGCTGCATACGCTTACCGCGGACCTCGACCAACTCGAGCTGATGGCCAAGCACGTCCTCGTGCCGTTCTCCTGACCGTCCGTTGCGGGGCCGGCACCAGTGCGCGCCGGAGCCGGCCCCGCCACGCTGACGGGCCTCATACTCCGGGGGTGGATGGCGAGGGCATGGCAGGCGAGTCCATGTAGACCCGGGTGGCCGCAGCCTTCCCTCGACGGCCCGTGCAGCCCAGCGCCACCAGAGCACAGGCGGCTCCGCATGCCATCCCCACTGTCCACGCCTCGTGGGTGGACACAGCGAACCTGGCGGCGATCACCCGAGGCAGTCCATGGGCCGTTGCGAAGGGGTGGGTGATCAGGGCCCCCATGACTGCCACCCCGAGCACGTTGCCGAGCTGCCGGGAGTTGGAGGCCAGAGCCGAGGCCACGCCTGCCTGCTCGGGGGGCATACCGGTCACCGCGGTATTGGTGATCGGAGGGTTTATCACTCCCAGCCCGACGCCGAGGAGGCCGTAGGCGACGGCCAGAACCGGATATGGGGTGACCGCGCCGACGCCTTCCAGGACAGCACAGCCGGCGGCGATGCACACTCCGCCGGTCACGAGAGGTATCCGGGGTCCGTAGGCGGCGACGAGCCGTCCGCCGATGGGAGCGGTCACGGCTATGAGCGCGGTGGCCGGCAGTAGGGCGGCGCCGGTCTGGAGCGGGGAGAGTCCCCTGACCTCCTGCAGGTAGAGCGTGCTGACGAAGAGAAAGCCCGACATGACGAGGAAGCTGGCCACCGCGATTGCGTTGGCTGCAGAGAAGGGCGGACTACGGAAGAACCGCAGTTCCAGCAGCGGCTGGCTGCGGTGCTTCTCCACCTGGACGAGGGTGACCAGGCTCACCGCCGCGGCGGTGAAAGCACCGACGATGAGAGGCGAAGTCCACCCGAAGGCCCGGCCGTCGATGACCGCGAACGTGCAAAGTCCCAGGGTGGTCGCGACCAGCGCTTGTCCTGCGAGGTCGACCCGGCGGGGGAGCGGGGACCGCGACTCGGGTAGAAAGCGCCGGGCCAGCCACCAGGTGGCCAGGACCACCGGCACGTTCACCCAGAACACCGAGCGCCATCCGTAGGTGCTGACGAGCAGACCCCCCAGGATCGGACCAGAGGCCACCCCCGCCCCGAAGACCGCGCTCCATATTCCGAATGCCTGAGCTCGCTCAGTCGGGTCGTAGAAGGCGGTGCGGACTATCGACAGCGACACAGGGGTGAGCATGCTGCCACCGAGCGCCTGCAGCATGCGGAAGGCGATCAATGACCCGGTCCCGGGAGCCACGCTGCAGAGCAGGGATCCCCCGCCAAAGAGCAGCAGGCCGGTCATGAAGACCCGACGTCGCCCTACCCGGTCGGCCACGGACCCCGTCAAAACCAGAAGGCTGGCGAGGACCAGAAGATAGGCGTCGCTGACCCACTGCAGGCCCTCGACGCTGGTGTGGAGGCGGTGCTGGATGGTCGGCAGGGCCACGTTCAACACGGTGCTGTCGAGATAGGTGATGAACAGGCTCAGGCTGCATATGCCGAGTATCAGCACCCGGCGCCGACGCCCGGCCGGACCGGCGGGGGGTTGCGGGTGGGAGGGGACGGTCGCCCGGCGTCCTCGTCGCGACATCCTTCTCCTAGGTCACGACGCCACCCGGCGGTGGTGGGGGATGAAGTGGCCGACCACACGGCCCAGCCCGGTGTGGCCCCGCCCGGTCGCCGGAGCCGCCACGAAACTGCGGAACCGGTCGATCTCCTCCTCGTCCGCGGCGGTCAGATCGTCGAGACCGGACAGTTGGGCCAGGACGGCCCGCCGGTCCTCCTCGTCTCGCACCGCCGGTCCTCCATGGCCCCCAACTGCCTGCTCTGCGCTGTCCATTTCGCCCGACATGCCCCCGGGAACTCCGTCGCCCGAGCCGGGGCACGCCCCCCTCTCCGGCACGGATGATAACTACACGCGCGCCCCCCGGCGAAGCATTTGAACCGGATTTCTCCGCGGCCGCCGCCAACCGGGAATCAAACGCCGCGCGACCCAGCCCGGCCGGGAGATGGGGGCCGCCCGAGAGGGCCCTAGGAGGGATTCCCGGGCCGGGTCATGGGCAGCACCAGACGGAACGTGCTGCCCCGACCCGGCCCGGGGGAGGACGCGGTCAGGTCCCCGCCGTGGGCCCGGACTATCGCCCGGGCGATGGTCAGCCCGACGCCGGTGCCGCCCGCTCGCCCCTGCCGGCCGGACCGGTAGAACCGCTCGAACACCTTCTCCTCCTCACCCGGGGACAGGCCCACCCCGGTGTCGGTCACGGCGACCGAAGCCAGGCCGCCCCGCGGCCCCACCTCGACCGTCACCGACCCGCCGGCCGGCGTGTAGGTGATGGCGTTGCCGACCACGTTGGTGAGAGCCTGCACCATGCGGTCCCGGTCGGCCCGTACCGGTAGCGGACCGTCCGCGTGGACCACGAGGTCGATCCCGGCGTCGCGGTACTGGGGGCGGAGCCGCCCGGCCACCGCCTCGACGACGTCGCACAGGTCGTCGTCGGCCAGGCGGAGCTGCAGTCCCCCCTCCTCGGCGCGCGACACCGCGGCCAGGTCGGCGGCCAGCCTCTCCAGGCGGGCCACCTCCTCGGCCATGCCGGCCAGGGCCTCGTCGGGTCCGAATATGCCGTCGGCCAGCCCGTCCGCGTAGCCGCGCAGCGCCGTGAGAGGCGTGCGCATCTCGTGGGCCACGTCGCCTATGAGGGCGGCCCGGCGCTGCTCGATGGCGCCCAGGGCCCGGGCCAGCGAGTTGACGTCTCCGACCAGGGCCGCCAGTTCGGGCTGGGCCGGCTCGGCCAGCAGCTCCCCGTAGCGCCCGGCCGCCAGGCGGTGCGTCGCGGCCCGCACCGCGTCCATCGGCCGCACCAGGGCCCGGGCCACCACGATGGCAGCCACCGCCGCAGCGACCAGGCTGGCGGCCAGAGCCACCAGCAGCGCCTCGGTGAGGGCCGAGCCGAACGCAGCCTGCAGCGAGGCCGGCCCCGGGTGGGCCATACCCCGGGAGCCCAGACCCCTCATTCGGTGGTCGAACAGCTCGCGTCCCACCACCTCGACCACCACGGCCATGACCGCGGCCCCGAGTGCCGCCACGAGCGCATAGGACAGGAACAGCCGGACCCTGAGGCTGGCGCCTCTCACTGCCCGGCCCCGATCTTGTAGCCGACCCCCCGCACGGTGGCTATGAAGCGGGGGTTGTCGCTGTCGTCGGAAAGCTTCCGGCGCAGGTTGCGGATGTGGACATCGACCACCCGCTCGTCACCGAAGAAGTCGAAGCCCCATATGCGCTCGAGCAGCTGCCGGCGGGTGAACACCAGCCCGGGGGAGCCGGCCATCGTCGCCAGCAGGTTGAACTCCAGCGCCGTCAGGTCGACCGGCTCCCCGTCGACGCGCACCTCGTGGCGGGCCCGGTCCACCTCCAGGCCGGGCAGGCGGAGCAGGTCTTCCGCCGGGGCGTCACCGCCCGACCGCGGGCGGCGCAGCACCGCCTTCACCCGGGCCACCAGCTCCCGGGGGCTGAACGGCTTGGTCATGTAGTCATCGGCCCCCACGGCCAGGCCCACCAGCCGGTCCACCTCCTCAACCTTGGCCGTCAGCATGATCACGTACACGTCCGACCCGGACCGCAGCTGCCTCAGCACCTCCAGCCCGTCCGTGCCGGGCATCATGACATCGAGGATGACCACATCGCAGGGCTGGGCCCGGAAGCGGCCGAGGGCCTCCGAGCCGTCGGCGGCCTCGACGACGCGGTACCCGTCGGCCTCCAGGTAGCGGCGGACGATCTGGCGGATGGACGCCTCGTCGTCGACGATCATCACCGCCTGCCGGCTCACCGGTCGGCGCCCCTCGGCCCCGCGTGGACGGGGTGGGCGGCCGGGCGCGCCACGGACATCCCGGCCGGGTGGGACGGGATGTCCGTGGAATGGGCTGTGGGGGTCAGCTCGTGCTTCCCCACTGGTTGCCCGTGCCGTCCATCGGGCGGTCGGCCTGCGGCCCGGTGCCGTCCTGCGGGCCGCTCATGTGCTGGTGGCCGTACCCGTGACCGAACCCGACGGTGCTGCCGTCGGCGGTGGTGTGCCGCCAGCCGCTCCCGTCCCGCAGTTGCTGCATCTGGTGATCCCCGGCGCAGGTCGTGGTGTCGGCCGGGCCGTGTCCCGCTTGGGTGGTCGCCGCCAGGGCGACACCGGAAGGGACCAGCAGGGCCACCGCCACTCCAGCGGCAGCGAGACCCTTGTGCCAGCGTCTCATCTTCTTCACCTCCTCCTTCATCGGCTTCACCATCAGTCAATGCCCTGCGGGTGAAGCTGCGAGGTGGGCGAGCGTGAAGCTTCGATGAAGGCGGCTAGCGTGGGCCGCCCGGGTGGGGGGCCCGGGCGGAGCCGGCATCGGTGCTGCGGGCATCGATGACCGACCGGGTCCGGCGGGCGCCCCGGACGCCGCAGCCGGTGGCGCAGCCGGTTCCGGAACGCGTCCGGCGGGACCACAGGTAGACGGCCAGCGCCCCGAGCGCCGCTCCGATCCACGCCCAGGTGGAGTTGCCCGACAGGGACAGCAGGCTGTAGCCGCCCACCGCCCCGAGCACGAGACGGCTGGTGAGGCAGGACCCGAACATACCCCCCAGGGTAGCGCCGGAGGCCGCCGTCCGGGTCGGATTCCACAGCCACTGTGCTATCACCGGCAGCGGTCGCCCTTCGAGGGTCGTTGGTCCCGAACCGGTCGACCGGTACCGGGAGCCCCGGGATTTTCCGGTGTGGCCACGGAGGCGTCTGGGTATCCGAGCAGGGTCGGGCCGAGTGCCAGGCCCGCGAACCGGAGGAGAGCGCCACGATGAACATTTCCGTGCTGGGAATGGGCCGGATGGGCCAGGCCCTGGCCGGCCGACTGCTCGGGTCGGGCCACCAGGTGATCGTATGGAACCGCAGCCCCGGCCGGGCGCCCGGACTGGTCGACAGCGGCGCCCGTGAGGCCGGTTCCATCACCGACGCCGTCGGAGAGGCGGAGCTGGTGATCACCAGCCTGGCCAACGACGAGGCGGTGCGGGCCGTGGCCCTCGGTGACGACGGCATCCGGGCGTCGCTGCCGGAGGGCGCGACCTACGTGGACGCTTCCACCGTGGCCCCGCCGACGACCCGGGAGCTGGACGGCGCCTTTCCCCGCTTCGTGGCCATGCCCGTGCTCGGAAGCCCGAGCCAGACCGAGTCGGGTCAGGCCATCTTCCTGATCGGGGCCGACGAGCACGGTGCCGGGGCGGTGGATCCGCTGTTCCCGGCGCTGTCGGAGAAGCGGATCCGCTACCGGGAGCCGGCCATGGCGTCGGCGGCCAAGCTGAGCGTCAACCTGCTGCTGCTCGACGGCGTGGTGGCCCTGTCGGAGGCCTTCGCCGCCGGGCGGGCCGGGGGCCTGACCGACGACCAGCTGCGTGAGCTGCTCGGCGACAGCCCGATGGTGGCGCCCGGACTGAAGTACCGCTTCGAGGGGATCCTCACCGGCCAGCAGGAGCCGCTGTGGAGAACCGTGCTCGGGGTCAAGGACGCCCGCCTGGCGGTGGAGCTGGCCCGCTCGGCCGGCGAGGACCTGCCGCTGACCTCCACCGCCCAGGAGATGTACGAGAAGGCCGCGGCCCGCTCGGACCAGGCCGACATAGCCTCCGTGAGCCAGCTGTACCGGGGGTAGCGGGCCGGCCGGTGCCCTCCGGTCACCCGGGCCAGGGCACCTGCACCGTCAGGAGCCGGTCGGTGGCGGCCAGCACGCCCCGGCCCGGGGGCCGGCTGAACACCGCGCTCCGGGGCAGGCGCACGCCCACCACCTCGCCGTGCAGGTGGGACTCCGGGCACAGCAGGAGACCGGTCCGGGACTGGCGGGTCTCGGTGATGAACCCGCGCATCGGCCGGGCCAGATCCTCCCCGGTTCCGGCCACCACCATGACGTGACCCTGCTCGGGGCCGTCCCGGGCGATGGCCTCGAGAAGCTCGGCCAGGTCGCTGTTGTGCAGGAGGTAGGCGTCGTCGACCAGCACGGTCAGCGGGCCGTCCAGCGAGTTGATCAGCTCCAGGGTCTCGCCGACAGGGGGGCTGTCCCCGTTGAGCACCCCGATGACGCCGGGGGAGCCGGCCAGCCGGCGCAGCGGGGACGGTCGG
Organism: Actinomycetes bacterium; assembly: GCA_021816565.1. The sequence goes on along the minus strand of JAKAXN010000022.1, from coordinate 4,404 downwards.
GGGCACATGGCCAGCACCGAGGAGCCGCTCGACAACAGTGACCGGGCCATCACCACCAGCGCGGTGCTCCGCCCGGAGCGGCGCGGTCCGGCGACGACGAAACCCCCGGGTGCCAGCAGGTCGAGTCCGGTGGCGGTCAGCTCGTCCCCGCCCACGCCGACCAGGGCCCAGTGGGCGCCGGCCGCCCGGTTGGTCGGGAGGCGCCCGGCGGCGGCCAGGTCGATCGTGTCGGGCAGGGCGTCGATGCGGAACGGTCGCCGCGGTGACGCCTGGTCGTGGCGGGCCTGCCACCGGGAGGCCAGTTGGGCCACCGCGTTGGTCTGGTCGACGCCCGACGTGCCCGGCCCCGGCAGCGCGATCTGCAGTTCGGCCTGATCGCCCGTGCGCAGCGCCCGGCCCGGCCCCATGGTGGGTGGCACCCGCCTCGGATCGAGGCCGGCCATGGAGTAGTCGGTCGGCTCGGCCAGGTTGAGGCAGAGGCGGTCCTCCACCGTGCTGGCCAGCTTGCCGAGCAGGAGTTGCCGGTCGCCGGTGACCACCAGCCGGATACCCGCGGAACCACCCTCCCGGGCCAGGTCCAGCGCCATCTCGGTGAGCCGGCCGGTGTCGATGGGGTCGAACGCCGCGAGGAACCCCTCCCACCGGTCGATCAGCACCACGATGTAGGGGATCCGGTCCTCGTCTGCTGCGGCCCGGCGGTGCTCGCCCAGGTCGGCGTGACCGTGGCGGGCCAGCAGGTCCAGCCGGCGGGTCATCTCGCGGTGGAGGCGCCCGAGGAGGCGGTCGGCCCGGTCCGATTCGCTGCGGGTGACCACCGCTCCGCAGTGGGGGAGGTCGGCCAGCCGGCGCAGCTCGCCCCCGCCGCAGTCGAGGACGTAGATCCAGACGTCGTCTGGATGCTCCCCGGAGGCCAGCGCCGCGGCCACGGTACGCAGGGCGGTGGTGCGGCCGCTGCCGGGGCTGCCGGCGATCAGGAGGTGGCGGGCGGTGACGGGGTCGTAGCACCAGGGCTCCTGGCGTTGCGCCGCCGGCAGGTCGACCAGGCCGACGGCGACGGGGCGCACGGCGCCGGGCTCGGGGGTCGCCGCCGCGCTGAGCTGGTCCAGGGCCAGGGCCTCCGGCAGGGCCGGCAGCCACGGCTGGCGCTGCTGGCCGATCCCGGCCTGAGCCGCGGCGTCGATGAGAGCGGTGGCCAGGCGGGCCAGGTCGGTGTCGGTCGGATCGGTCACCGCGGCCGGGCCTCCACCGGCGACCGGTCGGGCCTCCAGCCGGCGGCCGGCGGTGGCCCACGAGAGGGGGGCGACGGCCACCCGGGCGGCCCGCCCGTCGCCGGCCGCAACCGCCGGGCCGCCGACGCGCGCCGCCTGGAACGGGACGAGGGTGGAGTGGCCGGTCATGGCCAGGGCCCGGCCCGGGGTGGCAGGGGAGATGCGGGCCGCGTCCGGAGCGTCGATGATGTCCACCGACTCCGCGGGGGATACCACCCGGAGCGCCACCCTGAGGTTGGTGTTGGCCCGGATCTCGGGGCTCACCACCCCCGACGGGCGCTGGGTGGCGAGGATCAGGTGGATCCCCAGCGACCGGCCCCGCTGGGCTATGCCGACCAGGCCGGTGACGAAGTCGGGTAGCTCGGTGACCAGGCCGGCGAACTCGTCGATCACGATCGCCAGCCGGGGGAGGGGCCCGAGGGGCTGCCCGAGGGTCACGTAGTCGTCGATGTCCTTGGCCGCGGCCCGGGCCAGCAGCTCCTCCCGCCGCTTGAGCTCGGCGGTGAGCGAGACCAGGGCCCGCTCCACCAGGTGGCCGTCCAGATCGGTGACCACCCCGACGGTGTGGGGCAGGCGGGCGCAGTCGCGAAACGCCGAGCCGCCCTTGTAGTCCACCAGGAGGAAGTTCATGGCGTCCGGGCGGTTGGCGACGGCCAGCGACGCGACCAGGGTCTGGAGGAACTCCGACTTGCCGGCTCCGGTCGTACCCGCCACCAGCCCGTGGGGCCCGTCGGTCCTGAGATCCAGGAAAAAGGGCCCGTCGGTCCCGGCTCCCACCAGTGCCGCGGTGCTGCGCTCCTGCGCCTGCCAGCGGGCGGCGAGGGCGTCGGGCCCGGTGCCGGCGACGGCGAGCAGGTCCACCAGGCGGGCGTGGGCCGGGATGCGGCCGGCCAGCGAGCGGACCTCGGGGTCGCTGATGGGGGCCAGCCTCCGCCCGACGGTCTGGCACCAACCCGACCCCACCCGGTCGACGGCGATGCCCTCTACGGTCGGCTGGTCCGACTGCCTGAGCGACGCGGTGCCGGTGCTGTCGATGGTGACCACGGCCCGGCACTCGGGCGGGAGGTGCGATTCCGCCTCCTCGACGCACAGCGCCACGACCCTCACGGCCGGGCCCCGCTGGAGGACCACCTCCATGCCCGGTATGCGCCGCACGTCGTGGGCCCGGTCCAGCACCACCAGTACCCAGGCCCAGTCCGGCTGGCTTCCCCCGTAGCCGCGGCCCTGATCGAGGTCCCGGGACCGGGACTCGACCAGGTCCACCAGATCGGCGGCCCGGGCTTCTACTCCCTCCCCGCCATCCGCGGGCCCTGCGGGCTCGCCGCCGCTGGCCGTGTGCGGCAGCCACCGGGCCCACGCCCAGCGGTCCGGGCCGGTGGCCGGGGTGTCCGACAGCACCACCAGGCGGAGATCGGCCGGCCCGGTCGATATCACCTGCTGGGCGACCATCCACGCCGCGTTGGGCCCGCTCGAGGAGGAAGGACCGCTCACCCCCAGCACGCCGGCGTCGCGGAGGGAGACCACGCAGGGGACCCCCTCCACGGGCGGGGCCTTCTTCTGCTCGTGGGCGTAGGGGTCGGAGCTGATCAGCCGGACCCGGCTGTCCAGGGTGGCGGTGCCGACCCGCACGTCCAGGAAGTCGGCGTCGTCGGCCCGGCGTTCCCACAGCCGTCTCCGGGGGCCGGTCACGGTGGCCAGGAGGGTGGCCGGATCGGGGTGCTCCTCGCGGCGGGCGGTCGCCTCCGCCTGCTGGGCCGCCTGCAGAGCAGCTTCCGCCCGGGCCTGCGCCTCGGCGTAGTCCCGGCCGGCCTGGGTGGCCTCCTTGCGCCCGGAGCGCCTGGTGGTCACGAAGTTGGCCACCACCAGCATCGGCGTCATCAGCAGGAACAGCAGCATGAGCAGGCTCCTGGTGACGAGGAGCATCACCAGGCCCAGGACGACGGGCAGGACGGCCGAGGCCAGGGGGACCACCGGACCGTGTCTGGTGGCCGGCGGCTCGGGCCAGTCGATCCCGGCCCGGGTGCCGGCCGGGCGCAGCCGGGGCGGCCGGCGCAGCTCGTAGATGAGCGACATGTCGTGCAGCACCGCGTCGGGCGGCGACCCGGCCCGGAGCTCCATCACCGAGTCGCCGGCCACCACGACCTGCCCCGGGCGGACCGGCGTGGCTCCGGTGACGGGCCGGCCGTCGAGCAGCAGCCCGTTCCTCGACCCGAGGTCCTCGACGGTCACGGCCCCGCCCGGGTCCATCTCGATCCGGAAGTGCCGGTTGCTCACGGTCGGGTCGGGCAGGTGGACATCGCATTCGGGGGCCCGGCCCACCACGGCCGGCCCCGGTGGCAGCCGGGCCAGCAGGCCGGCGCTGGGCCCCCCGGTGACCGCCAGGTGCAGGGCCTCGGCGGGGTCCCTGTCAGCGGGGAGGTCGCCAGGGGAATCGGGGCTGGTGGCCACGATCGAGCCGGGCCGCAATCCAGCTACGTCGAGCCGGTCGTCGAGATGGGCCAGCCGGCCGTCGATGCGGACCGGCGCCCCCTCGAACCACGGATCCGCCCCTGCGGCGCGCAGCAGATCACCGACGGTCAGCGGGCCTTCGACCTCCGCCTGCACGTCAGCCCGCTCTCCGCCTGGGCGGACCAGGGTGAAAGGGACCCGCACACCCCCAGGCTAGCCCCGCGGGCTGCGCCGCCCGGCTCTGCGCCTGGTGTAGAGGTCGGCGTCGGCGGCCGCCAGCAGATGCTCGACCGTGGCCTCGCACGGCGGGGCAGAGGCCACCCCGACCGTGGCGGTGACCGGGGCGGGGAGCTCGATCCCGCCGACGCGCCGCAGCCGCAGCTCGGACTCGATCCACCCGGCCATCTCCCGGGCTGCCCCCGCCCCGTCGGGGCAGACCAGCAGGAACTCGTCCCCGCCGAGTCGACCCACCGCATCCGAGCCCGGGACCCGGCACAGCCGCCGGGCGACGTCGGCCAGCACCTGATCCCCGGTCTGGTGCCCCAGCCCGTCGTTGACCGACTTGAAGCCGTTGAGGTCGACCAGGGCGACTGCGATCTCGGCGGCGCCTCCGGCTGCCAGCAGGCCCTCGAGGTGGCGCAGCACCGCCCTGCGGTTCCAGATGCCGGTCAGAGGGTCATGCGACGCC